>JBCBQE010000064.1:0-14133 GCA_039820385.1 Cyanobacteria bacterium J06635_10 | reverse complement strand
GTTAGGAGCTCGCGGAGTAATGAATTTTGAATGCCAGACTTTTGAATGCCAGACTTTTAAATTCCCCCCGTCTTCCTCTCCCCTCAATCCGAGGTGCATATATAATAAAATCCTTGAGAGCTCGAACCCACTTAAAATAAGTTTAAGGAGAAAAATATAAAATGTCTAATAACCGTAGTGGAAGTTTTATTGGCGGTTTGATGCTAGGAGCTACCATTGGTGCCTTCACCGGGTTGCTTATGGCTCCGCGCAAAGGAAAAGAAACACGTAAACTGTTGAAAAAGTCGGCTGATGCTTTACCAGATTTAGCAGAAGATTTATCAACAAGCGTGCAAATTCAAGCAAATCGTCTTTCCCAAAAGACTGTACGCTCTTGGGATGAAACTTTAGAGCGGCTGCGAGAAGCCATTTTTGCAGGGATAGATGCTTCCATCCAAGAGCATCAAGCATTGAAGCGACAAAAAACTCAAGAAAACTCCAATTCTCTACCCCAACATATAAATAATTAATTCGGTAGAATAATGTATTTTAGATTTTAAAATAGTGCATTGCGGTGAGGTTGAGTAAGCTGTTCTTTTTCTAGACAAGGTTAGACCTTTGTAGACAATTATCAAGGTTTTTTAATGTATTTTGTGCTTAATTTTTGGGATAATAATAAAATAATCCCTTTATTTTTTCTGGATAAATATGCAAAAACCAAGCAGTTATCAAGAAAAAAAGTTAACACGAATATCTTGATGTGCGGAAGGCTCAGCCGTGCAAGCCTATCGAGGGATAACAGCTCCCATGCTCCCTGTGAAGTAGGAAGTAATGTCCGGCTTGTTCAGATTTTACAGAGCAGCTACTCTGGTAAGAGCGGGTTTCTACGCCACCTTCTACAATGTGGGGAAGCCCTCTACTTATAAATCCGTCGTTGGAAAGTTTGGCGAAATCCAAACCAACAACACTAACTTTCCGTAAAATACTGTTAGCGATTGACGATATTAGCGTGAGTGAACCTCTGTTTTGGCTGGGATTATCTATTACACTAGTCGCTGTTAGTTTAACTGCTTTGTTGGTAGCTGCTATTCCAGCTTTGCAGGAGGTAGCAAGGGCTGCTCGCAGTGCTGAAAAGTTGTTCGATACTCTTTCACGAGAGCTACCCCCTACTTTAGAAGCTATCCGCTTAACTGGCTTGGAAATTACCGATCTAACTGATGATGTTAGCGAGGGTGTCAAAGGTGCTTCTGGAGTTGTTCAACAAGTTGACCAAACCATAAATAGTGCTAAAAAGCAAGCCCAAAATGTACAAGTAGGTACGCGCAGTATTTTTGCTGGTGTCAAAGCCGCATGGAAAACTTTTACTAATCCTCAAGTTTCTAAACGCACCATTGATACTCAAGCATCTCCTCAAAAAGCTTTATCCCGAAGAGATAGAGAAGTACTCAGAAATGAAAAACGCCGCTCTGCAAACGAAAACTATTTTATCCAAGATTCTCGTTCTGATCGGTAAAAAATTATAGGCAATGCAACCCATATAATAAGTAATTTGCCTGATTTAATACGATCTAAGAATTTGCTTTGGTGGCCAAGACTTACTTTGCCGACTGATGAGCCACGCATTCCGCAAGGCAGTATTCGGTTTAATTAGAACGCTTCCTATAGACATTTTCCTTTCAAATTACACCGCATCCGGCTCTCGTTTCAAGACTATTTGCTAATTCTCAGGTTTTTAAAATTTTTGAGCCATATTTAGCTGTAGCGATAAACCGCTCACCATCGTAAGTAGCGTGCCCTACTGCTTAACAATTAATCATCAAAACGCTAACGTTATGCTCTACTCATGTAAAATAAATTAGAATAAGGTAACAAATTGTAAAGAAGTATCACTTTTTATCTGAGCTTTTGAAACAATTTGCTTAATTTCAGTGTTGAATTTTATATAAAAAGAGCTCATGCATGATAGTTTGTGGAAACGATTTTTTACTTTTTTGACAGTATTGTTTTTAGCTAGCTCAATTTGGACTACACATACGAGTGCTGCATATGCTTACAATAATCCAGAGTTATTGCCCGATACGGTGACACCCGTTGTAGATTTAGGGAAATCTCTAAATGTTGTTCAAGAAGAAAGTTTAGTTGAAGAGCTAAACGACTTTGAAGAAGAAACTGGTTGGCAGTTGCGAGTACTCACTCAGTACGATCGAACACCGGGTAGAGCGGTGATTAAGTTTTGGGGTTTAAATGATAGAAGTATTTTACTTGTTGCCGATTCTCGCGGCGGTAATATTCTCAGTTTTGCGGTTGGCGATGATGTTTATGAGTTACTACCGCGCACTTTTTGGATAGAATTACAAACCCGTTTTGGTAATTTATATTTTGTCAGAGATAAAGGTGAAGATCAAGCTATTATTCAAGCTTTGCATACGGTAGAAAATTGTTTGCGTCAAGGTGGTTGTAATGTTGTTCCAGGATTACCGCGGGAACAGTGGATTCTGACTTTAATTACTTCAGTTATTGGTGGAGTTATCTGTGGCTTTGCGGCTCAACCAAGAACTGAAGGACAAGTCGTTGCTTGGCAATGGGCTTTAATATTCTCTCCATTATGGGGAATTTTGTTTATTGCGTTCGGAATTGGTCCTGTAGTTACCCGTACATCTGATTGGCTGCCTTTAGTTCGTAATATCTCTGGTTTTCTCATTGGAGTATTGGTTGCTTACTTGTCTCCTTTTATGAATTCTTCTTCTCCTTCAGAAACTTAAAAATATGGAGTTAGTTGTTGATTGTTGATTGTTGGTTGTCTTATGTCAATAATCATTGACAATCCATAAAATCTGCGATCGCTGTTTGGAGTTGAAAAATCGGGCATTAATGGTGACTTTTTTGCCCGAGTTGCATTTTCTCTTCATCTAAAACTGCTTGACGCTCTCCCGCCTGGAAGGCAGGAGATTCACTTAGCTTTGGCTGTGTAAGCTAAGTTATCTCTGAACAAACTTGATTGTACAGCTACCACTGGTTGCTCAGAGTTCCCAGGCACCTCCCGTTTGCTATAGCCGAGCGGAACGTCTCCTTTTACCTTCCGTTGATTCGGAAGTGGGCATTTCGCACAGTTCTAGACCTAAGTCTAACTGCGCTGGTTTCGACGAGTCCCGCCGTACCAAGTTCTTATCATGCTTAGCTCGACAACTAAGAGTTAATCCTAAAGCTTCGACACCGCGCTGCTTTACCGTTACTGCCGCTTTAAGATCAGCGTGGGCTATGTGCCCGCAGTTAGTGCAAATAAATTTCTCTTTGTTGCGATTATCTTTATGCACATGCCCACACTTGGGGCATTCTTGAGAAGAATATCTAGGATTCACTTTAAGAAATAACTTTCCATGCTTTGCAGCCATATACTCGATTTTCTTTAGCAGAGAATACCAACTAGCATCAGATATACTTCTATTCAAACCACGCTTGCGGCTCTGACCATTTGGAAGAAAACGACCTTTGTTAGCCTCATCTTTTTTAGGTTTGCAGCGTGATTTCATTCCTGAAATATTTAAATCTTCAGCAAACAAAGCGTCTGCTTTCTTAACCGCTTTACTAGCTATTTTCCAATGCAGTGCCTCACGTTTATTAGTTATTTTTTGGTATGTTCTAGCTACTCGATTACCCGCTTTACTTCTATTCTTAGACCCTTTTTTCTTTCTACTTATGCGTCGTTGCCTAATACGTAAAGTTCTACGAGATTTTTTGTTAGTAGAAAGTTTAGGATTATCTACCTGAGAACCATCTGAAAAATGCACAAGCTTGGTAATGCCCATGTCCATACCCGCTGCTGTCTTAACTTCTTCAGGGGATATGATTGGGAAAGCGGGCACTGATTTATCTTTAATCTTTATAGATACATATAAACCATCAGCTTTTAACCGGATAGTAGCCGACTGAATTTTAAAACCATCAGGAATAGGTCGCGAGTTATGGAATCGCATCCAGCCAAGCTTACCTAGCTTGATTCTATTACCATCAATAACTATCCCTGACTTAATTGTTAATGACTTAAAATTACTGCGATTCTTATACTTTGGATATTTTGCTTCTCCAGAAAAGAACTTAGAAAAAGCATCATGCAATCTATCTATTACATCTTGCAAAGCAGTAGAATCCACATCTCGATACCAAGAACGTACTTGCTTGAGAGTAGGCAGATTCGTTTTTTGTATATTTTTAGCTGATTTTCTACTAATTACGCCATCTTTGCTGGTCTGGTAAATTTCTCCAGTATCAGAAGTAGCTGAGCTAGAACCCACAGGGCAAGTTAAAGGACAACACACAGCTTTAGTTATCAAAGAACAAAATTCACCCTGAGCAAACCTTAAATGGTAAGTAGCTTCTATGTCATTTAAAGAGTAGTTAAACAAAGCCCTGCCCATATTTAGCCAGCTTATAAATCTATCTACTTGTTGTTGCTTGGGAATCAATTTGTACTTGGAGCCTAAAAGCATTGTCTTCGACCTATTGACTTGCTATATTAACAAGTATACATGCGGAAAATATTATGTCAAGAGATTCAAAAGGTAAATTTGAAAATGAAAATCCTTGGAGGTACAAAACAGATAGAGACGAGCCTTTAACTGCTCTTTTAAACGTTCGGATAACAGAAAAACAAAAAGAAAAATTAAAAAAAGTCCCCAACTGGCAGGAACTTGTAAGAAATAGTATTGATAAAATAATCGAAGAGAATATTGACTGCACGTAAACGTGCTACCTCGTTCTACATCCGACCGCTAAAAGCCAGGAGGTTTTGAACTTCGACCATTTCTATAATTATGCAACAAATCATTAAGTTAGGAAGAAGATAACAATAAAGTGAGAAAATTATGGAAGTATAGGGATTTGTGAAAACCGCTGATAGGAAGATTTATCTGGTAGCACAGACAACGACAGCTAATTCGTCAGATTCCACTACCAAAACTGCATTTGTTCAAGCTAGTCAAAGATAGCGTAGGGTGTAATTTCTGAGAAAGCCACACTATCATTGCCAAAATCCATGATTAATCAAACACCAGGGCTAAAATTCTTATTAGCATGCTGTTTTCTGGCAATTAACAGCACTCAATCTATAGCCCAAATCACTCCCGATAACACCCTAGGTGCAGAATCTTCTCGCGTCGTACCTAACGGTGGTATAGATAAAATTGATGGTGGAGCATTACGCGATCGCAATTTATTTCACAGTTTTAAAGAGTTTAATATCAACAATGGACAAAGGGTGTATTTTAGCAACCCCTCTGGGATAGAAAATATCTTGACGCGGGTAACTGGTAAGAATGCGTCGAATATTTTGGGAACTTTGGGAGTTGATGGTGCTGCGAATTTATTTTTGATTAACCCTAATGGAATTGTATTTGGGGAAAATGCAAGGTTAGATGTAAATGGTTCCTTTGTTGGTAGTACTGCGAATGGAATCGAGTTTCTCCAACAGGGATTATTTAGCGCTACCAATCCGGAAACTGTACCATTATTAACCGTAAATCCTTCAGCTTTATTTTTCAATAATCAATTAAATGACAGAGGTAATATTACTAATCTTGCCCAACAAAATGGTTTGAATGGTGAAACTAATGTGACAGATGGACCTGTTGGTTTGCAAGTACCTGATGGAAAAACATTGGCTTTGGTTGGTGGAAATGTGCTGTTAGATAATGGGAATTTAACAGCATTCGGAGGAAGAATTGAAATTGGTAGCGTTACGGGAACCGGTAAAGTTAATCTTGATACAACAGAAAATGGTTTTATTTTTAATTATGATGCAGTCGATGATTTGGGAGAAATTCGCTTAGAAAATAGAGCCATTGTGGATGTTAGTGCTGGTGGTGGTGGAAGTATTAATGTCATAGGGAAAGATATTAATATTTTAGGAGGAAGTTCTTTTCGGGCTGGAATGCGATCAGCCGCACGGCTGCGCCGAACGCAAAGTGGTTCAATTGATTCTCAAGCTGGAGATATTAACCTTAATGCAAAAGATAAAGTAGAAGTTGATAATAGTTTCATTATCAATGATGTTAATGGAGAAGCACTTGGTAATAGTGGTGATATTAATATAATTTCCAATGGTTCATTATCTTTGACAAATGGTGCAATAATAAGGTCTAGTATTTTTGGAAAAGGTGATTCAGGAAATATTTTTATAGCAGCCGGTGATGTAATTTCTTTAGATGGATCGTCATACATTCTCAACAACGTTCAAAGTGGTGATGCTGTAGGAAATGCTGGCAAGATTGATATTATCACTGGCTCACTTACTGCAACTAATGGTGCTCAAATTAATTCCTTTACTCGCGGACAAGGAAATGCGGGAAGTATTACCATTCAAGCAAGGGATGCAGTTACTTTTGATGGGGTAGATAGTAATGGACTTTCCAGTGGTTCTTTTGGTGATGTATTTACTGGCGGAGTTGGTAATGGTGGAGAAATTAGTATTACTGCCGGTACGTTAAAAATTATAAATAGGGCAGGAATTTTTGCGAATACTTTTGATGAAGGAAACGGGGGAAACATCAACATTGAAGCTAAAGATTTAGTAGAAATATTAAGTGATGGCAGCTTAGAATCTGATGTTAGAGAAGGTGCAGTTGGTAACTCCGGAGATATAACAATTAAAACCGCAAATTTAATTGTAAAGGATTCACAAATAGGACCGAGTGTATTTGGAGAAGGGAATGCTGGTAACTTTAAAATTATTGCCACTAATTCTGTAGAATTGAGCGGCCAAATTCCTCAACGTGAAAATGATACAAGTAATGCAGGTTCAGTTGGTTTTCCTGGAGGCTTATTTGCCCAAATAGATTTAACTGGTAAAGGTACAGGAGGTAACTTAACTATCGAAACTGGACGTTTAAGCGTAAGTGATGGAAGCAAAATCCAAGCAGCTACATTTGGTGATGGGGATGCTGGTAATGTGTTTATTCGTGCTGATGAAATAGATTTATTTGAAACAGAAAAACCGAACTTTTTCAATACAGGTATTTTTGCTGGAGTTCAAACAGATGGAAGAATTGAAGCAGGTATTATAGATCCTCGTAATGGCAGATCGCCTAAAGGTAATGGTGGAGATTTGACGATTGAGGCAAGAAAATTAAGCGTAAGAGACGGTGCAGAAATTTTTGTTGAAACTACAGGAGAGGGTAATGCCGGAAAATTATTTATCCGTGCTAATGAATCTGTAAATGTTACAGGTGTATCCACAGGAACATTGGAAATACAAAGAACCAGCAAAATAACTGCTTCTGCATCTGAAATAAGTACAGGTAATGGTGGAAGTTTAACAATTGAAACTCCACTATTAAATGTAACAAATGATGGATTTATAACCAGCGACAACCAGGGAAGTGGAATAGCAGGCAATATTAATATCAGAGGTGATGTTACCCGCCTCAATGACGGTAAAGTGATTGCTCAAACAACTTCTAACGATGGCGGTAACATCAATTTCAACCTTTCCCAATATTTACTCCTCCGCAACGGTAGCCAAATTAGCACCACTGCCGGAAATCAACAATTTGGTGGTAATGGTGGTAACATCGATATTAATACTCCTGTAATGGTGGCTATTCCTCGAGAAAATAGCGATATCACTGCCAATGCGTTCAGTGGGAATGGCGGCAATATTAACATATCGACTGAGGGTATATTCGGAATCGGATTTCAAGAAGAATCTACACCAGAGAGCGATATCACCGCCAGTTCTGAATTTGGTTTAGACGGGAATGTAGAGATTAATACACCAGATATAGATCCAACTAAGAGTTTAATAGAACTTCCAGATAATATAATTGATAATTCCGATCAAGTATACATTGCTTGCGTTCCGGGAAGTCCAGAATTTGAAAATACTTTTATCTCAATCGGAACTGGTGGTATTCCCTTCAGTCCCCTGGAACTGTTGCAAGAAAGTAGTATAATCACGAATTGGGTAAGTTTGCCAGAAACCCAAACAAGAGAAAATAGAAGAATTAAATTACCACCAAGGAAAGTTGTTGCAACAAATCAAATTGTGGAAGCTACAGGTTGGATAGTTGATAAAGATGGGAATATCGAATTTGTTGCACAAGGGAATCATATCAGTTCTAAAAATGCGAGACATTCTCCTGCTCTTTGCTCTGTATCTGAGTGATATTAAATCCGTTTGTATCGGTATTTTATGTTTTTTTAACGCAGAGGGGCGCAGAGGGAAGCGCAAAGGAGCGCAGAGTTTTTTTCGATCATATTTTTTATAATTCCGGCTTATGCAAAAAATCATTAAGCTAGGAAGAGGTAAACAATCAAAATGAGAAGATAGTGGAAGTATAGGGATGCGCGATCGCCAAAATCCATGATTAATCAAACACCAGGGCTGAAATTCATCTTGGCATGCTGTTTTCTCGCAATTAACAACACTCAAACCATAGCCCAAATTACTCCCGATAATACTTTAGGTGCAGAATCTTCTCGCGTCGTACCTAACGGTGGTATAGATAAAATTGATGGTGGAGCATTACGCGATCGCAATTTATTTCACAGTTTTAAAGAGTTTAATATCAATAATGGACAGAGGGTATATTTTAACAACCCCTCTGGGATAGAAAATATCCTGACAAGGGTGACTGGTGGAAATGCGTCGAATATTTTGGGTACTTTGGGAGTTGATGGTGCTGCGAATTTATTTTTGATTAACCCCAATGGGATTGTATTTGGGGAGAATGCAAGGTTAGATGTAAATGGTTCCTTTGTGGGGAGTACTGCAAATGGATTGCAGTTTGGGGAACAAGGTAATTTTAGTGCGACGAATCCCCAAGCTCCGGGGTTATTGACGGTGAATCCAAGTGCGTTATTTTTCAATCAATTACAAGCCAATGGGGGAATTATTAATAAATCCCAAGCTCCCGCAGGAATCAACCCCAATGGTGATGAAACTACAGGTTTGAGAGTACCAGATGGTAAAAGTTTATTGTTTGTGGGAGGTGATATTAACTTAGATGGTGGTAGTTTAAGGGCTTATGAAGGAAATATTGAATTAGCTTCTGTAGCTGCACCGGGAACCATTGGTTTAGATATTTCTGGCGATACCTTTCGTTTAAATGTTCCCGAAGATGTGGGAAGAGGGGATATTTCTCTAGCTAATGGATCTAACCTAAGTGTTTTTGGTGCAGGAGGAGGAGAATTTGTAATTAATGCTCGTAATTTGGAAATTTCCAACTCATTTATATTTGCTGGAATTGGTGAAAACTCAGAAAATCCCGACGCACAAGCGGGAGATGTGAATCTCAATGCTACGGGTTCAATTGAACTTAAAAATGATGCTGGTATTGATAACAGTGTCTACAGTCAAGGAAATGCTGGTGATATATTCCTGCAAGCATCTAATTCTGTATCTCTTGTAGATAGTATTATTGCCAATAATATAGAAGCAGGTGGGGTTGGTAAGGGTGGAAATATTAACATAAATTCTGGTTCGCTTTCCCTTTTGGATGGTTCAGAAATTCAAGCCATACTTCGTGATGCTGATGTTGAGAATAATCTCTCTGGTGGACAAGGTAATGTAGGAAATATCAATATTAATGTCCGCGATGCAATTACTATTGCTGGAATTAAAGATGGATTTTCTAATGATATTTCTAACTTTGTAGGAATTGGTGCTGTAGGTAATGCTGGTGATATCAATATTAATACTGGTTCCCTTTCTCTTACTGAAGGTTCTGAAATAAATGCTAGAACTTCAGGACAAGGTAATGCAGGTAATATAACTGTAAATGCTCGTCAAAATATTTCTTTGGATGGTTCTGGTGATGTTATTTTGATTGACGGTAGTAATGGTACTCTATTTACTCGCATCATTAGTTCTGTAAATCCAGAAGCTGTGGGTAATGCTGGTGATATTCAACTAAACACTGGGAATCTTTCAGCTACTAATGGAGCTTTCATTAGTAGCGGTATTAATGGGAAAGGGGATGGAGGAAATATTACTATTAATGCTCGTGATACCGTTACCTTTGACACTGGTGGTTCTGCTGTGAGCAGTATCTTTATTGGTGCAGTTGGCAAAGGAGGAGATATCCGGTTAACAACCGGAACCCTATCCTTAACAAACGGAGGTGAATTATCTACCAATGTTTCAGGGGAAGGAAATCCCGGTAATATCTTTGTTGAAGCCAGGGATAATGTGGTATTTGATGGTGTACAACCAACTGAACGTAATGGTACTTCTTTTAATCGAATAAGCGGTATTCAAAGCAGTTTACTAACTGGAGGTGTGGGTAAAGGGGGAGATATTCAAATCATCACAGGGTTACTTTCCGTCACCAATGGGGCCATAATATTTGCTACCACAGATGGGCAAGGTGATGCAGGTAATATCACTATTGATGCCCGCTCTAGAGTTAACTTTGATGGCTTTGATCGCAATTCTGGATTCTTATCTGAAGTCTCTACCACTGGGGGTTCTAACAGTATTGGTAATAGTGGGGATATTCGCATCACCACAGGTGAATTGCTGTTAAAAAATGGCGGTCGTATTTCAAGCGATAATTTTGGAAAAGGAAATTCAGGTAATATTTTCCTTGATGTGGGCAATACCATTATTTTTGATGGAGTAGGTAGTAGTCCTAATTTACCAAGTAGTGCAAGGGTTACTGTGTTTAATGGTAATGCAGGAAATATTGAGGTCAACACTGGGTCGCTATTTTTAACAAACGGTGGCACAATGGATGCTGGAGGATTTCCAGAAGAGAATAGCAACGATATCGCCAATGCTGGCAATATTATTATTAATGCCCGCGATCGTATCGAGTTTGATGGAGAAAATAGCGGCTTAAGTACTTTTCTAAGTAGGGGTGTAGGTAAAGGTGGAGATATTCAAGTTACAACTGGGTCACTTTCTGTTAGCAATCGTGCTACATTATTTGCCACAACTTCTGGTCAAGGGAATGCAGGTAATATAAAGATTACTGCCCGTGATACTGTTACTTTTGATCGAGAAAGCTTTGCTGGTACCGCAGTTTTTTCAAGTGGTATTGGTAATAGTGGGGATATCGAAATCACAACAGGTTCCCTATTCTTAAGTAACGCTGGATTGTTGATTGCTGCAACTGAAGGTAAGGGAGATGCTGGGAAAATAACCATTAACTCCAATAATTTGAACGCAGTAAATGGTGGACAAATTAATACAAGTACCTTCAGTAGTGGTAATGCTGGCAATATAATCCTCAATGTGAAAGACAGAATTAATTTATCTGGAACTGGACAAACTTTTAGAAGTGGCTTGTTTGCCAGTGCTTCTGCTGATTCCACAGGTAAAGGTGGTAGTATTTTTATCGACCCCCGTTTGGTAATTATAGAAAACGGTGCATCAGTTTCAGTTGGTAGCAATGGAACTGGAGATGCAGGAGATATCTTTTTAGAAGCAGGAACTCTTCAATTAGATAACGGTTTTATTACTGCACAAACAGCTACCACCCAAGGTGGTGATATTAACTTACAACTAGGGGAATTATTATCACTCCGCAATGGCAGCCAAATTACCACCACTGCCGGAAATCAGCAATTTGGTGGTAATGGCGGTAACATCGATATTGATACTCCTGTAATCGTCGCTATTCCTCAAGAAAACAGCGATATCACTGCCAATGCTTTCAGTGGAAATGGTGGCAATATCGACATATCTACTGAGGGTATATTCGGAATCGGATTTCAAGAAGAATCTACACCAGAAAGTGGTATCACCGCCAGTTCTGAATTTGGTTTAGACGGTAATGTAGAGATTAATACGCCAGATATAGATCCTAGTAAAGGTTTAATAGAACTTCCAGATAATATCATTGATAATTCCGATCAAGTATATATTGCTTGCGTTCCCGGAAGTCCAGAATTTGAGAATACTTTTATCTCTGTAGGAACTGGTGGTATTCCCATCAGTCCCTTGGAGTTGTTGCAAGAAAGTAGTATAATCACAAATTGGGTAAGTTTGCCACAAACTCAAACAACAGAAAATAGAAGAATTAAACTACCATCAAGAAAAGTTGTTGCTACAAATCGAATTGTCGAAGCTACAGGTTGGATAGTTGATAAAGATGGGAATATAGAATTTGTTGCACAAGGGAATCATATCAGTTCTAAAAATCCGAGACATTCTCCATCTCTTTGCTCTGTATCTAAATGAGAAAATGAAAATGGTACATTTGAACTGATAGCTATTAATTAAATTTGCATTGCGATCGCATTTAACGTGCAAAAATGATTATTGATAGTTTAAAGGAAGCAGTCGATGGAATGGCATATAACGGATGCTCAAAGTTTAGCGATCGTTGATAGAGAGATTGGTGAGGCTTTCCCCGACGCGCCATTAAACTCACCTCCCCTGTATCGGCATTTTGCAGCAGCAGAATACGAAATCAAAAGAAGGGTAATTTACAATACGGGAGACTTTGAATATAAATCGTTAATTGAATTTTCTGAGCGTGCTTTACAAGCGGCAGCAGCGGCATTAGCTTCCCGCAGTACTATTGTTGTAGACGAAGCCGCAATTAAAGCAGCGATCGCCAAGGATGTGCAGAATAATTTTGCAAATCCAGTGTACTGTGCCATGGAAGCTCAAACACGCCCTAATAGAGAAAAAACTATTGCAGCTTGGGGAATGGAAACCTTAGCCAAACGTTATCCAGAGGGAATATTTGTAGTTGGAGGGGCAGCAACAGCACTAACAACATTAGTTGACTTAATTAAAGCAGAAAAAATTAGACCTGTTTTAATCATTGCCACACCGCCAGCATTTATTAACATAGATGCGGCAAAAAACAGTTTAAAAGAACATGTAATACCTAATATTACCATCAACAGTGTTAAAGGTGGTGTGAGTGTCGCAGTGGCAATTTTAGATGGGTTGATAGATTTAGCTTGGGAAGCTTACGGTTAGAAATAGCTTACGAAAAAAACCTGCTGCTGTTTTGATTTTTGGTATTAGGGAGGGGGAAGAAGGGGAAGAGAGGGTAGAGGAGCCACTGCGTTGCGGAGGTTCACTCCGTTGTAGCAAGTGGCGTGGGGTAGAGGGGGTAGAAAAAATTATTTATCTAGGACTATGAAAACCGAAGAAATGAAATACTAGTTTTCGTTGTAATTTTGATGATTCTTTAAGTAGCTAGGTATAAATAAACTTTAAAGTTAGCTTATTCATTACTCGTAACTCGTAACTCCTAACTCCTAACTCCTAACTCCTAACTCAATTTTTCCACCCACCGCGGGGGAAATATATTTAAATTGGTAAACGATCTATATTCTTATTGTGACCAATAACTACCATTGCAGAACCTTTTTCAAGACGTTTATAGGGATCTGGATTAATAATAAATTTTCCACCATTGCTTTTATTACTTATGGCTAAAACATTTAAGCCATAACGATTACGGAGTTGTAGTTCAGCAACAGTTTTACCGTCAAATTCATCTGGTATAGCTATTTCGACAATACTGTTATCGGTATCTAAATTAAATGATTCTAGTATAGCAGGTTTTGTAAGGGTTCGTGCTAAAGCACAACCTGCTTCATGCTCGGGGAAAACAACTCTGTCAGCGCCAACTTTTCGTAATAATTTGCAGTGAACTTCGCTAGAAGCTTTGGCTACTACATGAGGTACACCACCTTCTTTAACATTTAAAGTAGTAATAATACTTTCTTGAATATAATTACCAATTGCCACAATTACCGTATCAAATTCAAAAACTCCTGCTTCTTTGAGGGCTGCTGATTCTGTTGAGTCTAATTGTAAAGCATGACCAGTTATTTCTTCTGTCAATGCTTGGGATACTCGCTTTTCATCAACATCTGTTGCTAATACTTCATAACCTAATCTATGTAAAGTTGAACAAACAGAACGACCAAAACGTCCTAAACCAATTACCGCAAATTGCTGATTGGTTTTATTTAAATTACGAAATAACCTTAATGACGACAAATTCACAGTTTATTTTCCTTAATTATTACTGCCTTTTATACTGAAAAAGTCGGTCATACATATCTAATAATTTTAACATTATCTTTTTTTGCCCGATCGCTTATATTTTATCATTTCAACTTAGTTATTTATAATTATTTATATTAAAATTAGGTAGCGTGTATCGAAAAGAGTTTTTCTAATGTAAC
>JBCBQE010000063.1:0-14158 GCA_039820385.1 Cyanobacteria bacterium J06635_10 | reverse complement strand
ACACTGGGGTAAGACAAACTCATACAGGAATGGTATCCGAAGGCTATTCCCCAATAGAACAGTATCTGACAAACACACAGCGATCGCCAGCTACGGATATCTATGGTTTAGCATCTACGCTGTATGCATTACTGACAGCACAAGTACCGATGCCAGTATTATTACGGGATAGGGAAAAAATGCCTTCTCCTCGGGAATTACAGCCACATTTAAGTGCGGCAGTAAATCAAGCGATAATGCGTGGTATGGCAGTAGAAGCGCGCTTTCGTCCGCAGACAGTAGAAGAATGGTTGGATTTATTACCTGGAATGGGAAGGAAAACTATAATTCAACCAGTACCTACTCATGCAGTACCTACTATTGATTTATCAACCCAAGATTATGAACCGCCTTTACCTCAAGAAGCAGCGGTAACGAATTCTGGTGTACCACCTACATTATTAAGTCCAGATACAGCAACTAGCAACTTAAAGAAACCTTGGTTTAAGAAAATGCCTTCACCCAGAGTTATTATTGGTACGGGTGTAGCAATTTTTGGAGTTACATTAGGTTTTGGTCTGACTAAGATTGCTTCTACCACTGAGCGACAACAACAACGAATTACGCCGATTGCTGAACAACAAGTAAATGAAGCATCCGCAGAAATACCTAAAATAGAATTTTCATCTTCACCTTCACCTTCACCTTCACCCTCAGCCTCACCTTCAGCTTCACCTCAAAAAACTACAGCTGCAAAAGAAGTGAAAAAGCCTTCAAGTCGCACAACTACAAGGCGAAGAAAAGTTAGAAGGAAAATTAGAACTAGAGCTAAATCTGCAACTAATACTCCAAAAAGACGCAGGCGTAGCAACACTGCTTCAAGCACGAATTATAGAAAAAAATCCTCCACTAGAAAATCATCTGCGCCTTCTAAAGTGACGACGAAAAAATCAACAACTTCAAATAAATCTACTTCAAATCAATCTACCAGGCGCAGGTCAAAACCTTCAAATCAATCTATAACCCGTACGTCAAAACGCAATTCAAGAAAAAATACTCCTTCAAGTACACCGCAAAAAAGACGTATCACTACAAGCAAGCCTAAAGCTGTTCCAAGTACACCTAAAAAAGTAGTTCCATCACCATCTTTAGTAGAAAGACTGAGAAAAGTAAGGGATTCTCGTAGAAATGCTTCATCTTCTAAAAATAGCGTAAAACTCAAACCTGCGAAAAAACGCATTCAACCTGTGATAGTACCAGCTACACCAAAAAAACAACCAAAAAGTTCTAATCTTCCAGGAGTTGTGGTACCAACTCAACAGGTTAAAACTGATTCACAAGCTGCAAATTAAATTTTGTTACAATCCGTTGCCAATTAAAATAAATGGTGGTCAATAATAAGGATGAGAAAATGGTTTGGAACTATTTTGCTGCGGATTATTCGGCTTCAGGACTTACGCAATTGTCACAAGACTTTGGTTGGTGCGTGACAAGAAAAGCTTAATTTCTCGTTTACAATCAATAGAAGCGTCACAGCACCCTACAAGGAAAACATCCTCTAAGCTTATCCATGGGCTTAGTGACAATCCCGCCTCGTGGTTTGATTGCAATGGTGGTATTGTCACCATGAAGGAGACTTAGCTTTGCTTGTCGCAATGCTTGAGCTTTAGTGACGGGATTTTTAGCTGTACCCAAGGCGAGATTTTAGCTTATGCCATTATTAATAAAGTTTCTACTTCCATTGAGCGATCGCTTTGCGCATGCCCCTACCCGAGCTTATCGCCATACTCTTAGCTAATAGCCGAAGCTTTTTCCAAATTTCTTAAAGCAAGAAAACCTCTTCCTAAATATTTATAAACTTTAGCTTTTCAAACTAGACTTTTTACCTCTTGTTTGCTATTCCCAGTTTGTTTGTGAATATTAATTCCTTGCTGCAATGCTTCTAAAACTTTATCAATTTCAATTTGTTGAATATAAATATTAGCAATCTTATTAAGAATCTTGCCTTATTTCGCTTTATGGCAAACTTCTCTGTAGATAGTTAGAAGTATTTGATATATTTGCAATTTTAGTGAGAGGAGATGTCAAAAACCGATAAAATATCTACATAGTATTGAATAGCTTTTGACATGGAACAATTAAAAAGTTTATTATCAATGACTCTTGATGAACTTACTGAATACAGCACTGATGCCCGTAAAATTGAAAAACTGCGACGGAAGATTTGTTTAGCTGTACCAATGACGGAACAGCGAAAGGTAAAAGAAGCATTATTGACTCAAATGCCATCAGGTGAAGTAAATAAAATTATTGAACAACAGCGACAAACAGTAGCTTTACCGTTTTGGGGAATTGGTGGCTTGGGTTTGTTGCTAGGAATTTCACTTCATCAACCCATCGGTTTGTTGGCTGCTATCGGTGGTACTTTTGCTGCGATCAAAATTCAGAAATTAGGTTGGGAGATGCAAGCCAAGCGTCTCTTACTGCAAACACTTGAAGATATCGAAGTTCGTGCCAATCAACCGAACTAAAATGTTGGTAAGGCGCGAGCTCTTCCCATGGGTGAGCAGCTTATAAATTATTACTTTCGACTCTCAATAGCTTTAGAAAGAGCCAACTTTTTTTCTATTTGCTGTATTGCAGCTTGCCAAACATCATACCCATTTAAACTTAAGTGCAAGCCATCGGTAGTTAAATCTTGTCGTAAATTGCCTTGAAAATCGGTAAACCATTTGTGGATGTTTACATAATTAACACCTTCTTCTTTGGCGATGCGTGCTAATTGTGCATTAATACTACGAATGCGACTATTAGGAATTTTTGGCAGACGAGTTGGTAATATTGACTGAATAATAATATAACTACCTGGATGAGTACGCTTCAAACGACGAACCATTTGACGATGATTGCTCAAAATAACCCTATCTGACGTACCTTTTCTTAAGTCATTAATTCCAGCCATAATATAAATAACTTCTGGCTTAGTAGAAGAAAACGCAGATAATCTTTTTGATATTCCCGTGGAAGTATCACCCGATATACCTTGATTTAACCATAACTTTCCACTGGGAAGTCCTTTTGTAGGAAACCACAAGCTTAAAGAATCTCCTACCATAATACTTAAGCGATTCTTACCTTGTCCTTTAGCCATTGCTTTGGCTTCCATTGCTAACAATCTTTTCCAATCTTGATATGTTAATTTAGACTTTCTTCGAGAAATTAATAGCGATTGCAACTTTTCACTAGCCAAGCGTGTATAAATATAACCAGCTTTCAAAGCAGCTAACCTTTCGTGATAAAGTTGATTTCCGGATATTAATCTTTTTCTTACAGGTTGATTCGGAGGATAAAAAGAAGATTGTGCTGGTGGCGAAAGCCTTTGAGATATAAAGTCTGATAAAGGCATTTCTACATCTGAGACTGTATTTTCTACAACATTGGCTTGCCAACCATCTTTTCGGTTTAATAAAAGCTGATAATGTTCCTGTTTTAGTACCGGTATTTCTGGTAAAGCTGATGTTGGTACTGCCAATCCAATTAACAAGCTTGTTGCAAATAGATACAAGTCTCTCATATTTTTTGTTCTTTCCTCCCTGCTGAATCAAAGTACGGCCATTTTCTTACTGAATTGGCTTGGGCTAAATTATTGTTTTTATTATTTTTAAATACATCTTATAGCTATGTAAAGCTGCTTTTAGCTCCAGTAATTAAATTCTCGGCAAATAATTTTAGGTATATTCGGAGACTTGATGAAGTTTTTACGATTAGTAGTTAGTAGTTAGATGGTAATTGCGATCGAGTTGGGAAAGTAACTTAACAGCAAACATTCAACCTTTGTACCTGTAATTTTCCCGATATATCTGGGTTTGGGCGATTTGCTAGAGTTTGACGACTAGCCACCAACAACTAACCACCAACAAACAGCTAATCTTCAAATCTATATTTACTACCAATAAGATAATTTTCATTAATTTCAAATGACATCCAATAGCGTTGTAAAGTTTCCGCGACAAAACCCGTCGTATTAGAGCCTGCGAAGGGATCTAAGACAGTATCACCTTTATCTGTCAGAAATTTGATGAAAAACTCAGCGAAGCCACGGGGGAAACGCGCTGGATGGGGTTTGATTCCCGCTTCTTTACAGCGTCGCATGTAAGCACTGTTTGATTCTGTGTTACCTATTTTTAGAAAGTTTTGTGGCTCTAAAAAATTCGGTGGGATTGCACCTTTATTGTCCTTTTGAAATTTATCAGAAATATCATGTCCGCTAGGACGTAATTTTGCTTCATAGCCTTTTTCAAGCAAATTTTTCATACTCTTGCTGTAAGGCTTTAAAACTTTTCTATTATCTGCTTTAGGATAAGGCGTTTTTGATAACCACCAAACCACGTTTACTGAATCCTTTACACGAATTCGTCTGATAGTTACCCATTCAGCAGGAGTCGGTAATCTAGCTGGATTGTAGTGATATAGTTCTTGAGCAAGATTAAAACCAACTTTTTTACATAACGTCAGTAAAAGTTCATATTGATATAAGCTACGAACTGGTAAACCTGGACGATAAGCACCACCTAAATCCAATACAAAAGAGCCATTATTTGCAAGAACTCTTTTAAATTCGTAAGCAAAAGGTAGAAACCATTCTATATATTTATCAGCACTTTCGTTGCCATACTCTTTTTGACGCGTCAATGCAAATGGAGGTGAAGTCAGGATTAAATTGATACTATTATCATGAATATTTTTAATTAACTCCAGACTATTACCCAAGTATGCTTTACCGAAATTTTGAGAATAGTATGACCTGAATTTTACCGATTTTGATTTTTTAGGTTTAACGGGTTTTTGTTGCAAGAGTTTTAACTATTAGAAGTTCATCTCAACTTTATATTTATAACTTTTTTTGAACGCTATATTAATACTACGTATGTAATTAATTTGATTTAACTGTCTGGCTAGCGAATTTTTGAAGGATACGCTGACTCGGATGAGCAGAGAGACTCACTAATTTATTTACAAGAGCGACTGGGAATAATGCTGAATCATACATATCGCAATGCAATGCTTCTACGTTTGCTAGTATGACTTGTAAATTTGGTAAGTCTTTATCAATAGGAGTCTTTTTTAATTCTCTAACTGGTAATGAAACAACGTGCATTTGTCCATTATGGGTTTTAAAGATGATTTTGTGACCATAATTGCTAGTATAAGCATATGGATGAGCGGGATCTCCTGGACCAGGTAAAATATACCGATAAATATATTCATCTGTTAAGATAACTGCTTCTCTTGGATTCAAGGTTTTTTGAAGATCGTGAGCATGATCTACAAATGCACCGCTTTTTTCCAAACCTGCTAGAAGAATATTGTGTTTATCTAAAAGCCAGTTTATAAGGTCACGCATTGGTTTATGTAGACCAGCAGTTTGACCGAAAAAGCCTAGTGAACCGTCTTTGATAAAAAGTATCTTTCTGAGTATATCTGACTGCTTATTAAGTAATTGGCGAATCAAATGAATGATAATTATATGTTCAATAGTATTAACTAAATAACCCAATATTCCAGTGGCTCCAGTTTCTTCATCAATAACTTCATGCAGACGAAATATATCAGTAAGATGAATTCTATTTGCAGTTTCTGGACAAGGAAAGGTATATTCTTGATCCATTTTTTGTTCAGAGAGCGTGACTTTATTGCCATCTGGACTATGAGGATTAGTTGCTAAAACCCAGTGCTTATCTTCCTCAGTTCTTTTTCGACCTTTATAACGACGAAAAACAAACCAAGCTAAAGTATCAATCAAGCTTGTATCTTCGTCTAATGTATTTTTATTAAAAAACTCAAAAATTGTTTTAAGTACACTAGCTTTAAGTGTATTTTCATCTTTAAGTCGAATATTTTTGGTTGGTAAAGCCAACTTTAATCGATTAATTTTTTTTAGCTTAGTCATGTCTTCTGGTGCTATAAAAGCACTAGAATCAATCTGGGCTAAATCTTCTTGTTTGAAAAATAATGCACCAAATTGTAAAAAGTGAATACTTCTTGATGGGAAATCTTTTTCTAGAATAGCCTCGGTATAACCCCCATCAACAGCAATAATAGCTTCTACAGGATTATTATCAGGTGGATTAAAGTTTACAGTCAAGTTTTTTAAAGGAATATTTTCTGCACGAGGTGGCTGATAAACACGCCCTAATAATGCCTGTACTTCGGAGTCATTAATGATGTGATGGTGGGAAGCTTTGCTTGCTGTCTCAAAAGGACGGCGATTATTTTTGCTGTTATAGCCCATATTCTTTTTCGGGAAATCAAAAAATTAAAATTCTTCAGGAGGAAAGCGGTCAATTTGAACAGGAATTACAAATGGATTGCTGTAAGTTTTCATACGGACAAAGCCTTTGTCAGTATCTTGGCTAAAACGAATCAAGCCTTCAGTAAAGTCACTAAAATCATAATATTTCCGCAATTCTTTGATCTCATCTTCGTTGTTGAGGTGAGATATAAACCAGTTCTGGGTTGCTTTTAATATGTTGCTACTAATTGAGCTTACTTCTTGAGTTGCGTAGATTAAACCTAAATTTAATTTAGCTCCTTCTTTAGCTAAACGATTGTAAATTTGAGATAAATCTTTGTCTTCCTTTTTGGGAAAAAGATTATGTGCTTCTTCAAAATAAAACTGTATGAAGTTATTAGGTTGAGTACTAGTAAAGCGGTTGATCGCGTCTGCAAAAATGCGATTGCAAATTCTTTCACTGAACATACGTTGAATCTCAGGATTACCAAGTGAAAGGTCAATAATTACTATTTTTCCCAGCCTAAGTTTATTTAGAATATCTTGATCGAAAGGTTCCTGAGCAGTACTGGTATGTTGTTCAATTACTGGTTTAATAACTCTGAAGCCAGAACAATCGGCTCTCTTACCAGATCGGCTTTTACGGGTGAGCATTACTAATAAGGCTTTTAAATCATCATCAGCCCATTCACGATCATTTTGTTGCTTATAATTTCTAAAAACTTCAATATCATTACTGTCGTAAATATCCCATAAAGACTCCCACCAATTAGCTGCATCATCAAGACAAATTCCTCGGTTTGGATCAACACCTTGACTCACAACATTGCGAACTTCTCGATTTGCAGTAAATTTTATTTTGAAATTTGATGGAGCTTGAAAACCTGCTCGATATAAACAGCAAAGATAAACAGCAATTCTGCGATCGTGACGAGCAGCAGCAGAACGATTAGTGGCATAATCTTCAGGCTTAGCCAAATCTACTGTTTTAAAGCCCGTTACAAATCTAGCATTATCATTTGCAATAGTAGGGTAAGTTCTTATCAGATCGAAACCATTTTCTATTTCATTATAAAAATTAACCTTCATTTCCAAAAAATCTGGCTTTGCTAGAGTTGAATATCTAACTGTCTGTTCTTTATATAAATCAAAAATAGCTGTACCTCGATCTTGAAGGTTTGGGTTCGCGTATTCACCATTAATATCAAAAATAATTTGACCAATTGGATATTTTGGATTATTGTCCTCTGTGAAAGGTTTTAAAATTTCGTCAGCATTTTCTTGCTCTTGATCTAGTTCAAATTTTGCGTTTTCACTCATTTCAACGCAAGCTTGAATTATCTTTTTAAGAGTATTCGATTTACCTGTTCGCGTCATACCAAACAAAGCAGTTCTTTTTCCCGCAAAATCAGGAGCTTTCACATAAACGGGGACATCAATCTCAGTTTGCTGGAAGCGACGGCTTGAACTATAGCGAACTTTTCCAATTTTAATATCCCCGTTTCCCCCAGGAACGCCATTTTCCCTATAGTTAACAATTGCCTTTAAAATGTCTGTAGATGGTTTAATAACTGAATAATTGTGTGCGCTGTAGAAATTTTCTAAATCTGCTCCGAAACAGGTTTTCCCCTTGTTATCAACATAGAAAGAACCTAACACTGAGCATTCCAAACCACTGAAAGAAAATTCATAGCGCGTAAATGTATCTAATTGAGATTTTTGATTGGTGCCTGTACGGATATCATCTTTGTAGTATTCAACCATACTACTAATAACTTCTTGATCTGTAGGTAGTTTTGTTGGTTGTATTACACGAAGTAAAATTGCCTCTATATTGGCTTTATCATCGAGCTCGTTATCATAATAAGCCAGCAGAAAACATCCCTGTGGAATACCTTTAGCTCTTTGTTTCCAAGCATCAGCAACAAGGATTTCTGCCTTGCTATAACTAAGGCGAAAAGGACGAGCTACAAAAATACCTGTGTCCCATTCTCCATCTTTTCTTCGCTTGAAAAGGTTGATTTGTGTTAACTCTGTACTGATGCTCATATTAATTACAAAGTCGCCAATATTTCGTGAATTTGGAAATTATTTATTGACAAAGCAATATTTTATTTTTTGTTGTGAATATCTTATATCGATTTGATACCTCCATACAAAAAAAACCCCCCACCTAAAGATGAGGGATTTTTTTAATTACCTAACAACTAATAAGTTTTGTTAACCAAACTTACCAGCCGTCGAGGCTATCAGAAATGCCCCATACGTGAGGATGTAACCCACCGCAAAGTGAGCCAAACCAACTACACGTGCTTGAACAATAGAAAGTGCAACGGGCTTGTCTTTCCAGCGAACCAAGTTAGCCAGAGGAGTATGCTCGTGTGCCCAAACTAGAGTTTCAATCAACTCTTGCCAGTAACCTCTCCAGGAGATGAGGAACATGAAACCAGTTGCCCAAACTAGGTGTCCAAAGAGGAACATCCAAGCCCAAACAGATAGGTTATTCATTCCATAGGCGTTGTAACCGTTGATTAACTGCGCGGAGTTCGCCCAGAGGTAATCTCGGAACCATCCCATCAGATACGTGGAGTTTTCATTAAACTGAGCTACGTTTCCTTGCCATATACCCAGATGCTTCCAGTGCCAGTAGAACGTTACCCATCCCACCGTGTTTAATGACCAGAATAAAGCTAGATAGAAGGAGTCCCAAGCGGAGATATCACAAGTACCACCACGGCCGGGGCCGTCACAAGGGAATGCATAACCAAAGTCTTTCTTATCAGGCATTAACTTGGAACCACGAGCATCCAAAGCACCTTTTACTAAAACTAGTACAGTGGTGTGGATAGCTAACGCGAAGGCGTGGTGTACCAAGAAGTCACCAGGACCAATGGTTAAGAACAAGGAGTTAGTACCAGAGTTAATGGCATCTAACCAACCACCTAACCAAACATTACCGTAGTTGGGCCAAGCTGTAGTAGCAATACTATCAGCGCTTGACAGCAAAGTGTCCATGCCGTAAAGCATTTTACCGTGAGAAGCTTGAATGAATTGAGCAAATACTGGCTCAATCAAAATTTGCTTTTCAGGTGTACCAAAAGCAACCACTACGTCGTTATGTACGTACAAGCTTAAGGTGTGGAAACCTAAGAAAAGGGATACCCAGCTTAAGTGCGAGATAATCGCTTCTTTATGCTTCAACACGCGGTCTAGTACGTTGCCCTTGTTTTGTTCTGGGTCATAGTCACGTACCCAGAAAATAGCCGCGTGGGCAAAGGCACCGGTCATTAAGAAGACCGCAATGTACTGGTGGTGAGTATACAGCGCTGCCTGTGTCGTGTAGTCCCTGGCAATAAATGCATAGGGGGGCAGTGCGTACATGTGCTGAGCTACCAAGGAAGTAATAGTTCCTAATGCTGCCAATGCTAAGGACAGCTGGAAGTGCAGCGAGTTGTTAATTGTGTCGTACAACCCTTGGTGAGGTAGGTTGAATTGACCTTCGGTCTTGGAGCCAAAGAAAGTCTTGGCGTTAAGCATCTCTTTAATGCTGTGACCAATTCCGAAGTTTGTCCGGTACATATGACCGGCAACAATAAAGATTACTGCGATCGCTAAGTGGTGGTGAGCCATATCGGTCAACCACAGCGATTCAGTTTGGGGATGGAAGCCACCTAAGAAGGTGAGAATTGCTGTACCAGATCCTTCTGCTGTACCAAATACATGGTTTGCAGTGTCTGGGTTAGCTGCATAAACTCCCCAATTACCAGTGAAAAAAGGTTGTAAACCTTCTGGGTGCGGTAATGTGCTGAGGAAGTTATCCCAACCTACGTGTTGTCCCCGAGATTCGGGAATTGCCACGTGTACCAAGTGACCAGTCCAAGCCAAGGAGCTAACACCGAATAAAGCCGATAAATGGTGATTTAAACGAGGTTCTGCGCTCTTAAACCAAGAAAGACTGGGGCGGAACTTGGGTTGTAAATGCAACCAACCAGCAAACAATAATACGGCTGAAAACACTAGGAGGAAGACCGAACCCATGTATAAGTCGCCGTTTGTCCGCATCCCAATGGTGTACCACCAGTGGTATACACCAGAGTAAGCAATGTTAACTGGATAGTCAGCACCACCTTGGGTGAATGCGTCTATCGCTGGTTGACCAAAGTGTGGGTCCCAAATTGCATGAGCAATAGGACGGATATGAAGAGGATCTTTAATCCACTGTTCAAAGTTGCCTTGCCAAGCTACGTGGAATAGAAGGCTGGATGCCCACAAGAAAATGATTGCCAAATGACCGAAATGAGTAGCGAAAATCTTTTGGTAAAGATTCTCTTCAGTCATCCCATCATGGCTTTCAAAATCATTTCCCATCGCGATCGCATACCAAATCCGACGCGTAGTCGGATCTTGTGCGAGATCTTGGCTAAATTTTGGAAATTTTGTTGCCATAGGTTTTATAAATCCTCTGACATGAGAGCCATTAATTTTTTGAAAGTTGTTAGTTGTTAGTTGTTAGTTGTTAGTTGTTAGTTGCGAGACTAACCCTTCGGATATTTTCCTCCAGGAAACGCTGCGCCGTCGGGCAACAGCAAGTGGGGAAAAACCTTTGCGGCGTGCTGCTTAACTTCTAACCACTAACTACTAACCACTAACTTTTCGATTGTTAGCCTAACGAAAGAATTCTCGCATGGAAGAATGCCCAAGTGACAACAATGCCACCTAAAAGATAGTGAGCTACTCCAACTGCACGACCTTGAGTGATGCTCAAAGCACGAGGTTGTATTGCTGGTGCAACTTTCAGCTTATTATGCGCCCAGACAATAGACTCAATCAATTCTTGCCAATAGCCACGACCGCTAAATAGGAACATTAAGCTGAATGCCCATATAAAGTGACCGGCTAAGAACATTAAACCGTAGGCGGAAAGCGCACTACCGTAAGAATTGATTACTGGTGCAGCTTGCGCCCACAAGAAATCGCGCAACCAACCGTTGATTGTGATGGCACTTTGAGCAAAGTTACCGTAAGTGATGTGAGACACATTACCTGCTGCGTCTACAGTTCCCCAAACATCTGACTGCATCTTCCAACTAAAGTGGAAAATTACAATCGATAGGGAGTTGTACATCCAGAATAATCCGAGGAATACGTGATCCCAACCAGATACCTGACAAGTACCACCACGTCCGGGACCGTCACAAGGGAAGGTGAAGCCTAGGTTTGCTTTATCTGGAATTAACCGAGAACTGCGAGCAAACAGCACACCTTTCAACAGAATTAAGACTGTTACGTGGATTGTAAAGGCGTGGATGTGGTGAACCATAAAGTCAGCGGTTCCCAAAGCAATGGGCATCATCGCTACTTTTCCACCTACTGCCACTACACCACCACCGAACGCATAGCTAACAGGTTCTAATGCAGTAGGTGCTGTTCCACCAGGTGCCAAGGTGTGCAGGTTTTGTACCCACTGAGCAAACACTGGCTGTAGCTGAATCGCCGTATCCGAGAACATATCTTGGGGACGGCCTAAAGCACGCATGGTGTCGTTATGAATGTAAAGTCCAAAGCTATGGAAGCCCAGGAATATACATACCCAGTTCAAGTGGGAGATAATCGCATCTCTGTGACGAATTACTCGATCCAAGAGGTTGTCTTGGTTAATCACTGGATCGTAATCACGCACCATAAAGATGGCTGCGTGAGCCGCACCACCGACGATTAGAAAACCGCCAATCCACATATGATGGGTGAAGATACACAACTGCGTTGCATAGTCAGTTGCCAAATATGGATAGGGAGGCATCGCGTACATATGGTGCGCGATAATAATCGTCAGAGAACCCAAGAAGGCAAGGTTGGTTGCCAATTGAGCATGCCAAGATGTAGTCATGTTTTCATAAAGTCCCTTGTGACCTTGACCGGTGAAGGGTCCTTTATGATTTTCCAATATGGTCTTAATGCTGTGACCGATACCCCAGTTGGTACGGTACATATGACCGGCAACAATGAATACTACCGCGATCGCTAAGTGGTGGTGAGCATTATCTGTCATCCACAAACCGCCAGTCACGGGGTTTAAACCACCTTTAAAGGTCAAGAAATCTGCATATTGACCCCAGTTCAATGTGAAGAAAGGTGCTAATCCGTTGGCAAAGCCTGGATAAAGCTCTGTCAACAAGTCTTTATTCAAAATGAACTCGTGAGGCAGCGGTACGTCTTTGAGGGGAACCCCGGCATCTAGCAACTTGTTAGTTGGTGCGGATACATGGATTATGTGCCCAGCCCAGCCCAAGGAACCACAACCTAACAACACCGATAAGTGGTGGTTAAGCATGGACTCCACATTCTGGAACCATTCCAGTTTGGGAGCTTTCTTGTGGTAGTGGAACCAACCAGCAAACAGGAATAAACCTGCTAAGACTAATCCACCAATTGCGGTGCAGTAAAGCTGGAAGGAGTTAGTTATACCCCAACCGCGCCATATCTGGAATAAGCCAGAGGTGATTTGAATTCCGTGGAATCCACCACCTACATCACCATTCAAAATATCTTGTCCAACGATTGGCCAAACTACCTGAGCGCTTGGTTTCACGCCCAACGGGTCAGTTAACCAAGCTTCGTAGTTGGAAAACTTCGCACCGTGAAATATCATCCCGCTCAGCCACAATGTCACTACTGCTAAGTGACCGAAGTGGGCTGAGAATATCTTGCGGGATATATCTTCTAAATCGTTTGTATGTGTATCAAAATCGTGGGCGAGTGCGTGCAGGTCCCAAATCCATGAAGTAGTTTTGGGCCCTTTTGCAAGGGTTCTGTCAAAATGTCCTGGCTTTCCCCATCGCTCGAACGAGGTTGGAACCGGATCGTTATCAACTATTACTCTTGCTTTCTTTTCCTCTCGCTCCGGAGGACTAATCGTCATTCGACCTCCTCTCTAAAAAAAGGACTGATGATCAACTTCGACTACTAGTCTTTACTAAATAAATGGCACGCCAGATCGCGTTTCCACTTACATGCTTTTTTTTGCCGCAAAGACTAAGCAGCGGATTATTGCTTTCTCGTTGAATTATAAAGTCATCTATCCCACATTGTTAGCGTCTTTTTAACAATAATTAAAACTTCTCTAATTTTTACCATTACAACCTTTCAAGCTTTAGGTGCTGGTCAAAAAGTCAATAGTTTCTATATTTTTTTTACAAATAGTAACAATTGCCATAGTTCATATCTTGCTTACCATACAAAATCATCAATACTGATTGAAGATGATTGTTTTATCTTATAGTTACAATGCCTGAAGCAGCCGTCTAATATAAGGGCGGCTAAGAATATTAATCAAATTGATAACTAAAAACTGATGCTTTTGATAGATAGATGAACATCAATGCAACAATCTATGTAAATTTTTGTAAATAGATGTATTTAGGCTAAGTCATCTATGCATCATATTGCAGTCGAGTAAAAAAAGTTTATTTTGCTCGATCGTGATTTAGAAGAGATAAAAATAACCAATTGATAATTAGTAATTGCTAATTGTTTGATTACCATTATTTATATTGTAGGTATTATAAGTATTTGTGTAGAAGGGACATAAGTTGTTGAGTAATATTTTAGGTAGAAACAAATGAACTCATGGTTGACAAAGGCTTTAAGCAATAAGTTGATTCGGAAGAGGTATGCGTTATTTAAGACTTTAGTAGTATGTCTGCTGGTATTAAGCTTAACTGCCTGCGGTGGTAAAGCAGTTAGTCAAGATGTGTCAATAGATTTAGTTGAAAAACCAATAGCGCAGAAAAATGCTCCACTTTCTAAACAAATCTCAGAAGTTGCTCCTCCAGAAGTGATTCAAGAATTGCGGGAAACTCTAGAAGAGTATCAACCGCAGGTAAAAAT
>JBCBQE010000062.1:0-14248 GCA_039820385.1 Cyanobacteria bacterium J06635_10 | reverse complement strand
GTGTTGGTGTCGGTGTCGGTGTTGGTGTTGGTGTTGGCGTTGGTGTTGGCGTTGGCGTTGGTGTCGGCGTTGGTGTTGGTGTCGGTGTTGGTGTTGGTGTCGGTGTTGGTGTTGGTGTCGGTGTTGGTGTTGGTGTCGGTGTCGGTGTTGGAGTAGGTTTCGGTGGTGGTGCGGCGTTTTCTACTTGTAAGCGCATCCGATAATTTTGGGATGCGGATGATGTGGAGACGATGACGAATTCGTAAAATCCATTTTCCCTCAAGGTACCAGACCAGGAACGTCTTGTGGAATCTTCTAGCAATACTCTTTTACCGGAGGGGGAATATATGGAAAATAATACTTTGGAAGAAGCCGTTAAGCTGACTTCCATTTCTTGTTCTCTGCGAAGCTGGGCGATGAAAATTTTACCTTGTAGATTGCCAAAAGTACCGCTTTTGGTAACCCCTATATCACCGCTGGCAAATTGCAGTTTCTCGAAAGCACTGCGTGCAAATACCGCATTTACTTTGTCGAATACGAATCCATGCCAAACTTGCCCTACGGGTTTATTGACAAATTTTTTACTTTTTTGTTCAGGGAATTCTTGGAAAAATGGCGCATCGGCTAAGTCGTATACCGAACGGCTGCCGACATTAATGTTATTGACTCTTACTTTCCAGCGATCGCGATCTGCTTCTGTAAAGCTTCCAAGTCGGCGGCGAGCATCGGAACTCAGTTGTGACATCTTGTTGAGCAATTCGTTAGCTGTTTCATCCCATTGTTTGCGCAGATCTGCATCTTGGGGTTCATTGCTCAAGGTTTGTCCGCTTAAACTAGGATTTTTCTCCCAAAATATTTGGTTGACTAACTTTACATAAAAGTTATAGTCTATACTCAATTGTTGGCGGCGTGCTTTTAATCTCTGTTTACGTTGTTGCTCTTCTGTTGGAAGTGTTGAGATTACTTCAGAATCTGGTTTAGATCCTAACTGAGAAACACCAAAGTAAGTGACACCGCTTAAACCAACTATCGCTAAAAATATTGTCGCAATTTTTCCTGGTGTGAACCAAGTTGTATTTTTAGGTTGAGATTGGAAGTTAGCGGGTGAAGTTGCTCCCGGTTGGGGGGTTGGAGGAGCGGGTTGTGCAGCAGGTGCCACAGCCAAGGTTGCTTCTGTTACCTGTGGAGGTGGTGTTTGTAGTGATGGATTACTTGTAGAAGCAAGATTAAGCGCTCTTATTACTTCATTGGCGCTTTGATAGCGTTCTCCTGGTGTAGAAGATAGCATTTTATCTAATGCTACGCCAAATTCAGGACTAAGATTGACGAACTGTCGCCACTGCCATTGCAGGTTGTAGTTATCGATTAATTCTGCTGGCTGTTTACCTGTAAGTAAAACGAGTATTGTTGCAGCCAAAGCGTATAAATCGCTATGAGGAGAGACTAATCCCGTCTGCATTTGCTCTGGGGGAGCATAACCGACTTTTCCCAGTAAAGTTGGCATTGGGCTTGTGGGAGCGCTACCGGGTGCGTAATATTGGGAAGCTACGGTTGCTGCTACTTGTTTGACACCACCAAAGTCTATTAATATTGGTAATTGGTCAGTTTTACGACAAATTAAGTTATCGGGTGAGATATCGCGGTGAATTACACCCATTGAATGAATATAATCTATTACTGGTAATATTTGCCCTAATAACTGTTTTACTTCGCTTTCGCTAAATTTCATCCCTTGTAGGAGACGGTTATCTAACAAGGAACGATAATTTTCTCCCTCGACATAATCTTGGACTAAAATTAAATACTCTTTATCATCAATGCTAAGGCGTAAAAGTTCCCGAAAACGAGGTATTTGAGCATGTTGCAGTTTGTAAAGAACGTTAGCTTCTCTTTCAAAAAGTTCTTCAGATTTTTGTAAAACGTAATCAGTTTGAATTTGAGGTGAAAATTCTTTTAAAACACAAAGTTCGCTAAAGCGGTTGATATCTTCTGCTAAATAAGTTCGTCCAAATCCCCCTTGTCCCAATTGACGTACTATTAAATAACGTCCGCCTAATGTTTTTCCCGGTTGAATACCCGATTTTACTGGAGTATCAACCAACTTTTCGCCGCAGTGCAGACAAAAGCGACTTCCAGCCGGATTTTCATGTCCTTTCGAGCATTTAAGGGATGTCATGAGAGAGTTAGGAGTTAGGAGTTAGGAGTTAAGAGTTAGGAGCTATGGAAAATAAAAGTTCAAAGCCCAGTTTCGGAGTTACCCTCGATATTCAATTTTTTCTCATATAAAACAGCAGAAAATTGACATTTTTTAATTAATGTGTATTATTTTTTCTATTTGGTTATGCTATAGACAAAAATGTAGGCTATTAAACGAGGAGTAACCCCGGGATAAAACCTTTATTTAGGGGCAGGCTTTAAAAAAAATTATGGTACAAATAAATATACTATTTAAATATTCAAATTTTCTTGAATATTAGTTTAAGACTTGCCCACTAAAAATGTAAAATTAAGTTATAAAATAGCTCGCGTTACAGAATTCGTGACAATGAAAGCCCACGGTTTTCATATGTCCTTCGGACACGCTTCGCGAACGTGGTATGAAATTGGAATAGGCACAGTGGCGTGCCGCTCCGGTGGTATACTTGAATAAGTCAGTACAAGACTTTAAAACCTACCGAGGGACTCTCGGGAAGTATACGCCCTTCTTGCGAATTGGCGCAGTTAAGGAGATATCACTCTTCCTTCATGGAGAACAGAGTGAGCCTGGGAACCGGTTAGGTTAAAGGAATGGATAATATGGATATCCGTGAGCTATGCCATATGAATCCCATGCCCTTTAGGGGTGGGAGAGTCAAAAATAAAGCTACTGTAGCTTTGGCAAAATTGAGTTAAGATATGTACTTTTTGTAAGTAGCATGCACCGTAACCTATGGGCGAGCGCCAAGCGCATGCCCCGCCCCGGGCTTATGGCTAATTTACTTTTTGACGAATTTGCTCATCTGCAAAACCATACCAAATTTGACCAAAAGTCTGTTGTGTAAGTTTCCCTTGTCTTTCTCCAGGAAATAATCGGTCAAATTTACGGTTTGTATCTCTATTTAAATCTTCGATAGTATAATTACCAAATTCTCTTGCTTGCGCTTGCTGTTCCCAAGTTTCATAATCTCGTCCGCTATAACTTCCCAATTTTTGTCGAGTTTGCTTACTCAGATTAGCTTTTTCTAGCTTTTCGAGCAAGTCTTGGGCAATACCGTACCATTTCTTCCGCAAAGTCTCATCTTCTGCACTACTGCTTAAAGTTCGTCCGCGAGCTTGGGGATTTTGAGTATAAAAAATTTCATTTACCGTGCGGTTAAAAAATAATTCGGGAATTTCCAATTGCTGACGACGGCGTATAATTTTTCCAATATTGTTTGTTTCATTCCGGCTTAATCCTGTCTCGGAATTATTATCGTTACCGGGCAAACTAGGTAATTCAACTGAGGGTAATTTCGGAAGGGAAATAGAGGTAACAGCATTGAAAACTCCACTTATTACTGCCCAAGTACCCGCAAAAACTAAAACAACAACACTAGTACTTACCAAACTAACGAAAAAAGGGCGCAACCAAATAGGTACATGTATTGCTTTGGCGAAAGCTTGAGTTTTGTTGTGAAATTTAGTCGCAACGGCACCGGCATTTTTGTATCCGGGAGCAACTACAGCTGTTTGAATCTTACTAATATTCGGATTTACTTTTTTAGCGGGAGTATAAGCAGCAGCTTTATACTGTAAATCTTTTAAAACTTGTTTGGCGCTTTGATATCTGTCACTGGGTTTATAAGTTACCATCTTCTTCAACACCGCTTCAAAGTTGGGACTAACTTTGATTTCTTCTTCCCAGCGCCACTTACCTTGATAACTATCGTAAAGTTTTTGTGGTTCCTTGCCAGTAAGTAATACCAGCGCCGTCACTCCCAAAGAGTACAAATCGCTGCTATGAAACGCTTTACCTTGACGTAATTGTTCCTCGGGTGCGTAACCCTTCTTACCCAATAAGGTGCGATTTCTAGGCAATTTTGTAACCCAGAATCCTTGAGAAGCCGGTAATTGCTTCACGCCACCAAAATCAATTAAAACCGGTACATTATCTGTTCGTAAAATCAAATTATCTGGTGAAATATCGCGGTGAACTACATCTTTTGAGTGGATGTAATCCAATACTGGTAGAATTTGTGTTAATAAGTTAAATACTTCTTCTTCGCTAAAACAATCTGCGCTCGCGAGACGTTTGTCTAATAAATCTTGATAATTTTCACCCTCAACATAATCTTGTACCAAAAAGAAAAAATCTTTATTGCGTAATTTTACCTGTAGCGAAAAGTGCAAACGAGGTATTTGGGGATGCTGAAGCTGTTTGAGCACATTTGCTTCCCTTTCAAATAATTCCTTTGCTTTTTGTAAATCTTTCTCTTCTTCAACTTGGGGTGCAAATTCCTTGAGTACGCACTTTTGATGGGATTGCTGTATATCTTCAGCCAAATAGGTACGTCCAAAACCTCCCTGCCCAAGTTGACGTAAAATTTTATAGCGATCGACAATAATCTCCCCAGAAGGAAGAGGCAAAGGTTCGCCACATACAGTACAAAAGCGGTTATGTGAATTGTTTTCGTGGTTTTTAGTGCAATAAACCTGCATGATGCCCAAAAATGAAAGGGTTTTTGTTAATAACTACAACGTCGTCAGATGAATTTACGTATATTTAGTGGTTAATTGTTAGTTGCTCGCGGAGCTATCAACTAACAATTTATTAATGCCCCATGCCCGATTCCCTATTTAATAGATGGTTATAATAGTTGTTTTTTTAAATTACAACAAGCGCTATGAACTACAAACAACAAAGCCAACGTGCAATTGAAGGATTTGAAAATTTTTTACATAGTTCTCTGGAAATTTTATTACAAGAGCATCTTGACAAAAATCCTGGTGCGGAAGTAATAAAATTATTTCACGATGTAGCCGTAAATGTACCGGCATATAAAGCTTTTTTAACACAACAGCAAATTAATCCCGATACTATTCAAACTTTTGAAGATTTTCAAAAACTACCACCACTTACCAAAGAAAACTACCTCAAATGTTACCCTCTAGCAGATTTCTGCCGCTACGGAAAAATTGAAAGCTGTGATATGATAGCGGCTTCATCAGGCTCTACAGGTAAACCTACATTTTGGCTGCGCTTCTTTACGGATGAGTTGGCGATCGCCACTAGATTTGAACAAATATTTTACGATAGTTTCTCTGCGGATACCAAAGGGACTTTAGCTGTAATTTGTTTTGCTTTGGGAACTTGGGTAGGAGGAATGTTCACTACTAATTGCTGTCGCTATCTTTCCAGCAAAGGTTATCCGGTTACCGTAATTTCCCCAGGTTCAAACAAAGCAGAAATTTTACGAGTAGTATCAGAATTAAGTCCAAATTTTGAGCAAACTGTGCTATTAGGATACCCGCCTTTCCTTAAAAATGTTATCGATACAGGTATTGCTAGCAACATAGAATGGCCGCAATATAATATCAAATTTGTGATGGCGGGAGAAGTATTTAGCGAAGAATGGCGGAGTTTAGTAGGGGAAAGAATTGGATCTCAAAATCTCTGTTATGATTTTGCTTCGCTATACGGTACTGCTGATGCGGGAATTCTAGGTAATGAAACGCCCTTAAGTATCCGGATTCGGCAGTTTTTGGCAGAAAATCCCGATGCTGCTCGTACTTTATTTGGAGAATCTCGTTTACCGACATTAGTTCAGTATGACCCGATGAATCGTTTTTTTGAAGTCATACCAAATTCCTCAGATTCTTCTACTCAAGAAGGAATTTCCAGAGGTACGCTATTATTTTCTGGAGACAATGGAATTCCCTTGGTACGCTACAACATTTTAGATAATGGGGGAATAATTACTTATGATGCAATGCTTCAGTTTTTATCTGAATGGGGATTTAACCCTATAGAAGCATTATCAAATGGCAGAGGAATTCGTAATTTACCTTTCGTTTTTGTTTTTGGACGTTCTAATTTTACAATTTCCTACTTTGGCGCGAATATTTACCCAGAAAATATCACAGTTGGTTTAGAACAACCTTTTATCAAAGACTGGGTAACGGGTAAATTTGTTATGCAAATACAAGAAGATGCCGATAAAAATCGTTTTTTATCCGTAGTTGTGGAATTAGCACCTAAAGTTGAAGCCAGTGAAGAGAAAAAACAAACTGTAGCGGATTCTATTCTGACTCAACTAAAACGTCTTAATAGCGAATTTGCAAATTACGTTCCTCCAGAATATCAAATGCCACAAGTGAGATTATTGCCAATGGGAGATGCGGAGTATTTTCCTCAAGGTGTGAAGCATCGTTATACACGGAGTTAGGGAGAGGGGGTAGAGGATAGTGCGAGCATCTTGCTCGCTACTGATTACTAGGGAGCGAGACGCTCCCACTACAAAAAATAAATTTACACTTTTTCAATCTTGATTTGCCTTTGGGGTATATGACTGAGTCTGATATTTGGTTTTTTTAGAAGGATTTAGTTTAGGTAATGGTTTTTCTTTGATGCTTCACTGCTATTTGTCTAAAACCCAATAAAAAAATACTTAAACCGATAATAGAACCAAAAAGAATTTGTTGCTTGGCTTTACTTATCGCTTTGTGCACAATAACATCAGCTTGTCTTTTAGCTTCTTTTATTGCTTCTGTTTTATCAATGTTTTGACAAGCAGCTAAAAACTTATAATCTTGTTTACTCAAACTTTTTCCTGCACTCCAATTTAATGCTTCTTGTAATGCTTCACCTCGCAATAAATGCGAATCATCTTGATAATTAGAATTAACCCAAGCATTGATTGCATTTGCATAGGGACGAAGCTTTGCTAGTTTTCGATCGCACTATTCAATATTAAAAAAATCAGCATAAATACGGTTATTAATCCGTAATCTCCCATGCCGTTTTACCACCAAGTCTGTGCATTTCCCCCTGTTGTAAAATTTGCTGACACAAACCGTAAGCATACTACCAGTACGCCTTTCATCACTGTGCATAATTCTATTGCGGATAGTTCGCAAGTGTTCGGGTTCATCTTGGGTTGCCCAGTTTTCGATAATACACTGTCTTACCAAATGTTCTACCCAAAACCTTGATAACTGGCGATCGGCACATGGCATATCAAAATAAAAACCGAGTTTTCAAATGAAAACCCGGTTCAAATACAATATATAGACAAAAATCAAAATTTTATACATCAAGGCTAATTTTACAAGTCTGGAGGCAAAATAACGTTATCGATGACGTGAATCACACCATTGCTAGCTTCGATGTCAGGCTGAACCACGGTAGCATCATTTACCTGTACCCCTGTAGCTGGATCAACTTTGACGCTAATTGGTCCACCTTCAATGCTTGTAACTTCACCAGATTTTAAATCAGTGGAAAGTACTTGACCCTGTACTACATGATAAGTCAGAATCTTCACCAGTACTTCCTTGTTTTCTGGCTTCAACAAATCTTGCACCGCATCTTGTGGTAGCTTAGCAAATGCTGCATCGCTAGGTGCAAAAACTGTAAAAGGACCATTTCCTTTCAAAGTATCTACCAAACCTGCTGCTTGCAAAGCTTGAGTCAGCACTGTAAACGAAGGGTTTGACGACGCTATGTCAATAATATTCTGGTTACTACTTCCCGCTGATGGCTGAGTTGGCTCTGTTTCTGCACCCGGTGGAGTCATGGGAGGTGCCGTTGGGATTTCTTCGGGTAAGGGAGTTGTTGGTACTGTTTGGGGCTCTGATGGTAGCGGTGCTGTTGATGGTGCCCTATTTCCACAAGCAGCACGGTTATAAGGACACTCATCTAAAATACTAGGTCTGGGATTGAGCACTCCACCACTTTGCGCTAATAAAATCTGATTCGGCTTATCGCTCTTGAAAGTACCTATAACTGCTTCGCTACTGTTATCAACATTTACCGGAACTGCTAGACTACGGTTATAGGTCGTCTCTGTAAAAATACTGGTCTTAGGATTGAGCGCATTATTTGCCCTCACTGGCAAACCAATCAGTAGACTGATGCCCGTCACTCCCACTACGCCAGTTAAGTTGGTCAGCAAATTGCTGTAGTATACCTTCATATTAATTTTATCTGGCTTTTATTCCACACTTTACATTAAAAACTTATAACATTTTCTTAGGCAAAAAATCTAACTAACAAGGTTACATTTTTACCGCTTTATGGTAACCTTTATTGTAATGTATTTATCTAACAATCATTTCATTGACTTTGATTTGTAGTCATATCTCAACATTTGAATAGTTGGGATTCTATTTTTACGTTTCAAGTTGACGATAAATTGTACTTGTAATTATTGTAGTATATGCTGGTTGATTTAAATAGTGTATTTAGATTTAAGTTAATTAGATTTAAGCGAAATCTTGAAAATAATATAAGTATTTAATTATCTTTACCATTGATTTAATCAAAATTTAGATGTGAAAATCTGAGTCTCATCCATGACAGGCATTTTTCCTTTTGATGAAAATTATCTTTGTTGAGATTCTTTATTAATAAAAATATAAGTATTTAAGCATTTTTTAAGAGTAAAATAATAGAAGCGTTTGATAATTTCAGCTAGATTATTTGCTTGAAAATAAGTTTTTCATTAAAAATAGAGTCAAGGGTGCCCGTCACTGTCTCTTCGAGAGGAATTATCAAACTAAGCTCACGCGAAGCGCATGCTATGCAGGCTTATCGGACTTGTAATTTATGACTTGAAATTATTCTTAACAAAAATAAAGTTGTAGAATTTATAGGTCAATAAATTACCAACAAGCTAATTATGTTAGAGCTGTACCAATTTGAACTTTCTCAATACTCAGAAAAAGTACGTTTTATCTTAGATTACAAAGGTCTAGAATACCGCAAAATAGAGGTAACACCAGGAATTGGACAGGTAGAATTATTTCAGAAGACAGGACAGCGCCAAGTACCCGTACTAAAAGATGGTAGTAGATATATCTCAGATTCTACGGAAATAGTTAAGTACATAGACGCACAAAATCCCGAAAGTCCTCTGATGCCGCAAGATCCCAAACTTCGGGGATTATGCTTAATGATGGAAGAATGGGCGGATGAATCCATTGGTACTAAAAGTAGAAAAGCGTTATTTTCTGCTATAAGTAAAGATCAATCTTTCCGTAAATCTTTGTTACCTAATTCAACGCCAGACCTTCTGAAAAGCTTGGTGGAGGGAGTACCTAGCGATTTACTACAAGTTTTTGGCTTAGGAGTAGGTTACAGCCCCGATGCGGTAAAAGCTGCGATCGCAGATTTACAGCAAGATTTGGAAGCTTTGACATTAATCTTAGAAGATAGCCCTTATTTGTTAGGGAATGAACCATGTCTTGCTGATTTTGTAGTAGCGGGTTTATCGATATTGTTAAAGTTTCCAGATGGTGATTATTTAGATTTACCAGAAACGATCAAAGGTAAAGGAGTACCTGGTTTAGCAGACAATCCTATTTACCAACCATTCTTTGAATGGCGCGATAAGCTTTACACTCAATTTCGCAAGCCAATAATCGGTTCCTCTCGCAACACTCCGAGTGCCCCAACATCTATTCAGATTGAATAAATAATGAGTATGGGGGATGGGGCATTGGGGATGGGGCATGGGGCATGGGGCAATTTAGAATTAAATATTCTCAATTTCACGGTCTAATTATTAATTACTATGTGTCGATTGATAATTGATAGTTGAAAATTAATAATTGTTAATTCCTCCATGCCCTGGGCTTACAAAGCCCAATTGCGAATTCTCTATTATATTTATATTTATCAGGACTTACGTAAGTGTCACAATCAGTGGTTGGTGCGTGACACCACAAGCCTTATTATTACCTTCCCCAATCTTACTAAGTGTCACACACCCTACAATTTATAAAGCCCAATTGTGAATTCCTAATTATATTTATATTTTTATAAAAATTTTTATCGCATACTTGATAAAGTAAGATTAAAATTCTTTAAAGAAGAACATATAAACTAGTCAACAACTCCCGACTAAAATTCGGGAACTTCCAACCCGAAGCCCTAGTTGACTAGACTCAGGGTTAATTCCCTAGGTTTAGAGTAAGTGTTAAAATATGGCGCATTCGCACCCAGCAAGCAACATAGCCTGTGTAATGCGATCTGCTTGCAGCAGCGCTTCGCTATCGCGGCGCTCCCTTGCTCTATAACTGAGTAGCTAAACAGGTTTATGGCTTAAACCAGTGCTGCTTGAAAGTTACCGGCTCTAAACATTGTCGTTCAGCTAACTTTACCATTTTGCGGACTAACCATCCTTTTGGATTACACCACGAGACTTAAAAATACATAGCATAGCCTTTCAAAGCTATTCACATTTCTTATGAATTCTAGACAGCCTTTAGGTTCAGTTATACAAGGTTCTTTAACAGGGGGATTGGAAGTCAGATTGCACCCCGATATTTTAGTTGAAGATATGCGAGTAGGTAAGTTTTTGGTTGTCCAGGGGGTGCGATCGCGATTTTTCTGTATGCTGACAGATGTGGCGTTGGGAATTTCCAACCAGAGGATTGTGGCTTATCCTCCGAATTGGGAAGATACTTTGATGCGAGAGATTTTAGCGGGAAGCGGAACTTACGGTACTATCAATCTTGCGCCGATGTTGATGTTTACTCCCGAATCGAATGAATCCGATTTTGATATAGATGTTAAGTCTGCAAAGTTGAAAGAGGCTGTAAATACTAGTTTGGCATCATTTCAGGCACAAACTAGTACTTCAATGGAATTAATGCCGGTTAAAACAATTCCGACTCATTTTAGTCAAGTTTATGAAGCTTCCGAAGACGATTTTCGCCGGGTATTTGGTTGGGAAGACGATTCACAAAGGAAGAATTTTTCTATTGGTAAACCATTGGATATGGATGTACCCATTTGCATCGATCTAAATAAGTTTGTGGAAAGAAGTAATGGCGTTTTCGGTAAATCTGGAACGGGTAAATCCTTTTTGACGCGCTTACTTTTGGCTGGGACAATTCGTAAGAATGCAGCGGTAAATTTAATTTTTGATATGCACTCCGAATACGGTTGGGAAGCGGTTTCCGAAGGTAAAAATTTAAGTACTGTTAAAGGCTTAAAGCAGTTATTCCCCGACAAAGTTGAAGTGTACACCCTGGATCCAGAATCTACAAAACGCCGTGGAGTACCTCACGCCCAAGACCTTTATTTAAGTTACGATCAAATTGAAGTAGAAGATATTAAGTTATGTTCTCGTGACTTAGGACTTTCCGACGCGAGCATTGATAATGCCAATATTCTTCACGCTGAATTTGGTAAATCTTGGATTGTTCAGCTATTAAACATGACAAACCAAGAGATCAAAACGTTTTGCGAAGAGCAACGGGGACACCAAGGTTCAATTACCGCATTACAGCGCAAGTTACTGCGGATGGATAATTTAAAGTATATGCGTGCTGCTTGTCCCCATAATTATATTAATCAAATCATGCGTTCCCTTGAAGCTGGGAAAAACGTTGTGGTGGAATTCGGTTCTCAATCGGATATGCTTTCCTATATGTTGGTGACAAACATGATTACAAGGCGCATTCACCAACAATATGTTCGTAAAGCGGAAAAGTTTTTGCAAACGAAAAATCCGGTTGATAAACCATTACAATTAATGATTACTATTGAGGAAGCACACCGTTTTCTTGACTCGGCGATCGTACAAAGTACAATTTTTGGTACAATTGCTCGTGAAATGCGGAAATATTTTGTTACCTTATTAGTAGTAGACCAAAGACCTTCAGGAATAGATAATGAAGTAATGTCCCAAGTTGGTACCCGCATTACTGCCTTACTCAATGACGAAAAAGACATCGACGCAATTTTTACAGGAGTTTCCGGTGCTGGAGGCTTGAAATCGGTTTTAGCAAAATTAGACTCCAAACAACAAGCATTAATTTTAGGTCATGCCGTTCCCATGCCGGTAGTAGTGCGTACTCGCCCCTATGACACCGAATTTTACAAAGAAATTGGCGATCCCGATTGGGAAGGAAAATCAAACGAAGAAGTATTTGCTGCAGCCGAATTAGCAAAAGCAGATTTAGGGTTTTAATCAATTAGTACTGCTGGAGTTAGAAACTAGTAAAATTATCTACCCCTATTCACCTCATATTTCTACCTCTACAAATGTGGTCTAGCTTCCTTGACGCGATTTTAAGATTATGACAGTTTAATATCATTCATTGTTGTCTGTAATATATTCATTGACATGATTCTTGTTAAGTTTTATTCGCGGTCCTTTGAAGAAAACGATACATTGTAGTACAATGCATTTCCCGCATTCAAAATCAGCCGCCCGGTAGAACAGCATTTGGCTTGGAACAGCGAAAATACTGATCGAACGACAATTTACTAACTACAAATTCGCAATTACTGATTCCGAAATATATTTATTTAGTAACATCCACCCATGACAAATCTCCTCAAGTTCGGTTATCCGGCTATTTGCGGAGAACCGGATTGGCTTTTTTCACGTCACTATAGATATATAGCGCGCAATCAAAAAGGATACTAGTTCTCTTTTTTGGCAAACAAACACGGAATGCACTATAATGGAAAGATTTATTTGAAGCTCTTTACTATCGACAAAATTTGTCGTAATATTAGATTAAGTAAAACTCATACTGACTTCATATTTTTCTTGTCGCTATTAGTGACTAAGGTAAGCAGAATAAATTTTTGAAACCATAAAAGTTTACTTCTAGGGGATTGATAAATTGGGGGAGGCAGAGGAACTGATGGGGAAGGTTCGCTTTCTGTAAAATCTCTATATAAATTAGGGAATGAAAGAAGGTATTTCTTGCCAGTTCCACTACTAATATATTTATTTTCCGTACCCTCCCTAGTAATTAAATACTCATCGTATTTACGGAGTAGAGGAAATCGCACCAATGCCCATCGAAAACACTGTAACAGAAAAAACCAACACCAAGTTTACGGCTGATATGGTGCGAACCTATCTGCGCGAGATTGGTAGAGTACCTTTGCTTACCCGCGAGCAAGAAATTGTTTTCGGGAAGCAGGTGCAACATATGATGAAGCTTGTCGAAGCAAAAGCAGCTTTAGCGAAGAAGCTAGGGCGCGAGGTTAGCTTAGAAGAATGGACTGAGGAAGTTAGTTTATCCGCAACAGAACTGAAAAAGACGGTTTTGGAAGGTAAACGCGCTAAACAGAAGATGATTGAAGCTAACTTGCGCTTAGTTGTGGCGATCGCGAAGAAGTACCAGAAGCGAAACATGGAGTTTCTGGATTTAATCCAGGAAGGAGCTTTAGGATTAGAGCGCGGTGTAGAAAAATTTGACCCGATTCGTGGTTATAAATTCTCCACTTATGCTTACTGGTGGATTCGCCAAGCGATTACTCGCGCCATTGCACAGCAGGGACGAACTATTCGCCTACCAATTCACATTACCGAGAAGCTGAACAAAATCAAGAAAGTACAGCGCGAACTAGCTCAGAAATTAGGGCGATCGCCATCTCCAACAGAAATTGCTGCTGAGTTGGATTTGGAACCCGCACAGATTCGCGAGTACTTGAATATGGCGCGTCAACCAGTTTCTTTGGATGTGCGAGTGGGTGACAACCAAGACACCGAATTGCAAGAAATGCTTGAAGATGATGGTCCTTCACCAGAATATTATACAACTCAGGAGTTCTTGCGCCAAGACCTGAACAACTTGTTAGCTGAGCTTACCCCTCAACAACGGGAAGTATTGACTTTACGCTTTGGACTAAATGATGGTAATGAAATGTCCTTAGCGAAAGTCGGAGAGCGTTTGAGTCTCAGTCGCGAAAGAGTTCGTCAATTAGAACATCAAGCACTTGCTCATCTACGTCGTCGTCGCGGCAATGTTAAGGAATATGTCGCGAGTTAATAGTTTGATGTAGCTTGATTATTAGGTAATGCGCCTTCCACAAGGGAGGCGATTTTTTTATGTCATTGTAGGTTGCATAGCATTTTATTTTAATATCCTTTTTTTCTTCTAAAAAAAATTAATGGGTGCCCGTCAAAATTCCCGTAAAAATCTCTAAATCATAAATTTTGATTTAAAGCGCCCTAGGCAAGAGGAAGCCTCATAATTAAAGAATAGGGATGTAATCTATTTTAGATTTTCAAACATAAATAATTAATCATAAATTTTGCAAAACATTCAATTAGCTGTG
>JBCBQE010000061.1:0-14254 GCA_039820385.1 Cyanobacteria bacterium J06635_10 | reverse complement strand
ATGACATTTTAGGAACGATGATGTCATATTTCGTAAAAATTTCTTTCAACTCCAATACTTGGGGATATTCTGGCAATACTACCTTCTCTAAATCATTATGCATTTTCTGCGCGATTTCTTTCGCATCTTGATGCAGAATTGCTTGAACTATTTCTCCTGAATGTACCGCACTCGCACGCGCTGCTAAACTTTCTGTATCTTTAATATAACTACCACTAAACTCGGAGCGATAAGTATTGTAAGCCCAACCTGTAGAAACTTCTAAACTGCGATACTTCGCCAATACTATATATATCTCTCCCAGAGCTGATAAAGGAGAAAGTGCTTCACCTCGACGAGTGGCGATCGCTGTTCCTCCTCCGATGCAAAATGGTACATCAGAACCAAGTTGCGCTCCTAATTCTTCTAATTCGGAACGGGTTAATCCCAATTTCCATAATAAATCAATACCGACTAAAACTGCTGCTGCATCTGTTGAACCCCCAGCTAATCCAGCCGCGACGGGAATGCGCTTGTGAAGTGTAATATCCACACCCCCTAAAGTAGCAAAACTATCGGGAAATTCTTTTGTCATTAATTGGGCTGCACGATAAGCCAAGTTTCTATCATCTCCGGGAATCTGAGGATTATCGCACCGCAACCGAATTAACTGTACACCGTTTGCTTCCAAATCTATTTGGTCTGCAAGTTCTATACTTTGCAATATCATCGCTAACTCATGATAACCATCAGGGCGATCGCCAATAATTTCTAAATATAAGTTAACTTTGGCTGGAGCAATTAAGGTGTAGCTACGCATCTTGATTTTCTAATTCGTTAGCTAAGTTTACCCACTGCATCACGCTTAATTCTTCAGCGCGGGCTTGGGGGTTGACGCTTAACTTTTCCAATAATTGTGTCAGATTATCGCGCTCTATTATAGATTGCAAATTATTTCGTAACATTTTACGTTTGGCACTAAATCCCAATTTGACTAAGGTTTCTAATTTACGGGGGTTCTTTGCGACAATTTCCCTTTCTCGCGGAACTAACCTAATGACAGCAGAATCAACTTTTGGTGGGGGATAAAAAGCGATGCTGGGTACGGTACAAATCATTTCGCAATCTGCTAAATATTGTACCCTTACCGATAGCGCTCCAAATGCTGGTCTTCCTGGTTTCGCTACAATCCTTTCGGCAACTTCTTTCTGCACTAATAATACTATTGAATCGTAAGGCTCTGGATTTGGATTCCCAATCTTACCCAATAACTTTTCTATAATAGGTCCAGTTATATTGTAAGGAATATTCGCTACTACCTTATTCTGATTTTGAAACTGGGGAAAGTCTTTAACTAAAGCTGGTAAATCCAAATTCAAAAAATCTTCATTTAATAATAAAAAATTATCCTTGTCACCCAACTTTTTTACTAATAACTTACATAAATCATCGTCAATCTCCACCGCTACTAAAGTTTTTACTTTCTCTAAAAGCTGCCGAGTTAATACTCCTTTCCCCGGACCAATTTCCAACACTTTGTCATCCGGCTTTAATTCGGCGGCTTTGATGATGCTGTTCAAAGCCTTGTCACTGCGTAACCAATGCTGAGCAAGGAACCTGCGCGGCTTCATTCTCTATCTCTCCCTTATTATATATATTTTTCCGTATCATTCAAAATTCAAGTCTTACTTTTGCCTTACTTTTCGCTCTAATTTTAATAGTAATGCAGTACTATTAAAATTACATTTTGGCATTAATTACAGGTTTTGCCCGCCCTTCCCTTTATAGCGAAACAAAGCGAAACAAAAAGACGGTACTAAGAGAGAAAAGGATAAAAATTACTGTAATGCATTATTTACGATCGATTTGAGTGACGGGAATTTCGATTATAAATTCAGTACCAACTCCATGGATAGATTTACACGATAAATTGCCACCATGTTTATTTACCACAATTTGATAGCTGATAGATAGTCCCAATCCGGTACCTTTTCCAACTTCTTTAGTAGTAAAGAATGGATCGAACAGTTTGGATTGAATATGAGGAGGGATTCCGGAACCGTTATCGGAAATATGAATGGCGATTCGGTTATTGTTGAGTAATAAAGTATGAATTTGGATTTGAGGGACAGAAAGAGATTTTTGCGATTGTAAAGCGTCGATAGCGTTAGCAAGAATATTCATAAACACCTGATTGAGTTGAGAAGGGTAACAATCAATCAAGGGTAGAGTTGCGTAAACACGCACAATTTCTATTTCGGGGAAGTTTGGTTTTGCTTTGAGGCGATGTTGTAAAATCATCAAGGTAGAATCAATACCTTCGTGAATATCTACAGCTTTAAATTGAGCTTCATCAAGACGGGAGAAATTGCGTAAAGATAGTACAATTTCTCGAATGCGTTGGGTACCTTGTTTCATGGAATTCAACATCTTGAGAAAATCTTCTTTGAGGAATTCTAAATCAACAGCTTCTATTTCGTCTTGGATATCTTCAGGAGGATTGGGGTAATGTTGTTGGTAGAGTTCGAGTAATCCGAGTAAATCTTGAGCGTATTGAGTTGCCGGAGTTAGGTTTCCGTGGATGAAATTTACGGGATTATTGATTTCGTGAGCGACACCTGCTACCATTTCACCCAAAGAAGACATTTTTTCAGTTTGAATAAGTTGAGCTTGGGTACTTTTGAGTTCGTGTAGGGTATTTTGTAGTTCGATTTCAGCTAATTTGCGTTCGGTGATATCTGTGGCGACACCAAGACATTGGGTTACCTCACCATTTTGGTTACGATTGAAAACTGTCTCTCGACTGTAAAGCCAGCGATATTCACCATTAGCTTGTCTAACGCGATATTCTAATTCGTTAACTTCAGCATCTTTAGCCGCTGTAATTTTTTGGAAATTAGACGCAACTTTTTCTAAATCTTCAGGATGAATAATTGTTTGAAAAAGATTGTTACCCATCTCTTGGATTTCTTGGGAAGAATAACCGAGAATTGTGGTTATTTCGTGATTTGTATAAACATTCTGCTGTTTTTCTAAATCGTAAATATAAATTGTACTGGGGGAAGAGTCTGTAATTCGCCCAATGAAATGCTGTTTGGCGTTAATTTCCTCTTCAGCTTGTTTTCGTTCGGTGATATCGCGCACGTTCGCCAAGATGATATCTTTAGAATTAAGAGTAACTCTACGTAAAAAGACTTCTACATCGAAGATATAACCATCATGTGGTCGTTTCGCTTTCCATTCAAATAAATGGAACTCGCCTTTAACTACCTTTTCCCAGATTTTGGGAAGTTCCTCAAGGGGGTTATCTGAGCTAGAAAAATCAACCGGAATCGACATTTGAGTAGCTTCGTCACGATTTACTCCATAAAGAAGGAGCATTTTTTCGTTTACATCTAAAATATTTCCATCAAGATCGTGAATAATTATTGCATCATAAAGGCTATCTAATAGAGTTCGCAGATTTTTCTCGGAGTTGCGGGCAACCTCTTCAGTGTGTTTTCGTTCGGTAATTTCAAAGGTTGTTCCTACCAAGCGGTAAATTCTACCATCAGCATTTCTAAGAGGATTTAAGGTTGTAAACCACCATCTTGGGATTCCATTAAAGTTTAAACACTCTTCATAAGTAATTGGTGCGTCACTTTTCAAGCAATTTGTATATGTTTGAGCAATTTTTGCACCTTTATCGTCTCCAAAAACTTCAGATAGCGTTTTACCTTTGACATCTTCGCTTTTAATACCAGTAGCACGTTCACCTGCCAGATTGTACCCTTCAAGACGAAAATCATTATCTTCTAAAACATTAACAACAAAGATAACGTGTTCCGAACCATCGTAAACAGTACGTAGAAACTGTTCTTGTTCTCGCAATCGATCTAATGCTAATTTTCGCTGAGTGATATCAATCGTACAACCATCCCAACAAATCGCACCATCAGGTTGTTGCCTTCTTCGGGAGAATCCTTGTAACCACTTAACATTACCCGCATCAGTGGTAATTCGCCATTCATATTCCCAGTTTTTTAAACTTTTAACCGAATCAGCAATTGAGCGATCGAAACTCTTAACGTCATCCGGATGTATCATCTTATGGATAATATCCGAGTTGCGGTAAATTTGTTCGGTTTCTACACCAAAAAGTTCGCGACAACCGTCAGAAACATAAGAAAAACGGACATCACCATTCCCATCGATTTGGTATTGGTAAAGCATACCAGGAACATTCGCAGCAAGACGCTTCAACCGCGCTTCACTTTCAGCAGCTAATAAAGTTCTTTCCTCAACCCGACTTTCCAACTCCTCATTCAAACATTTCAACTCCCATTCAGTTTCATGTTGCGCAATCGCACCTCCCAAATTGATCGCGCTCGCTTGTAAAATAGATTTGCATGCATCAGACCATAGAAGTGAAGTTTTATAATCTTCAAAACCGATAAAACCCCACCATTTACCTCGTACTTCAATCGGGATAACAAAAATTGAACGAATACCGAGTCTTTGCATAAATTCTCGTTCAACTTCCTCTAAATCATCTACAACGCCTTCTATTGGTTTACCTTGAGATAAATTCTCTATCCATTGGGGTGAAAAATCATCATAAGATAGCTTTTGTAGCAAAGGATAATTAATTTCCTCACTCACCCCATGTTTCACCCACTCCCAGCGCTGAGTGAAAAGTAATTCTTTCGTTACTGGATGTGAATGATTTTCAAAGACATATATTCTATCCACAGCAGTAGCATTACCCAAAGACAGTAGCGCTGTATTTATAGACTCATCATAATCTTGGGTTGTTAATAAACAACTAGTAGCTTTGGCAATACCATCAAGCAAACAAACTCTGTGCTTTAACTTCTCCCGTGTCAATATATGCTGACTAATATCAATTACACAACCATCCCAAACAATATCACCTCCTGGTTGAAGTACGGGTTGAGAAACCCCATACAACCATTTTTCTTTACCACTATGAGTGATAATTCGCCATTCCGACTCCCATTTTTGTAAAGTTTGAGCCGATGTATTAATCGCGGCAGTTAGTTCGGGTATATCGTCATCATGAACCATATCAAACAGCAACTGGGGGTTTTCCTTAACCTGTTGTGGTTCCAATTCGTAGAATTCCCGACACCCAGAAGAAACATAGGGAAAAGATATAGCACCATCTACAGAAAGTTGGAATTTATAAATCATGCCTGGTACATTATCCGCCATCTGAGCGAAGTCAACCTCTTGCCGATTCAGTTTCTCTTCCAAACAAGCAACTCTTTCGCGCAGATTAACTAATTCCCCTTCTAGGGACTCATAAATACCTTTATCCAAAGTAATGAGATTGTTTCCCATAGTCTCATCAACTGCCAGTGCAGGTTATTTAAAGTAAAATTCATACTTATAGTTCCCAATAAACACCTCCCTTACAACATCTTCTTTATCTAATTTTTAGGGATGAGACGATACCTATAAAAATTGGCCGTGATTCTTTATCCGAGATGCCGATACTTAACGAATTAATTTGTTTTAAAGCCTGCCGAATTTTTTACGGAGATTTTAGGAAACAGGGAATAGGAAATCCAAAAAAATAATTTTAATTAGAGTCAGATAATTTACTTTGAAAATAGCCAATTATACCTCATATACTATTATTGAGTCTCAAATTACCTTTATATCTTCCTTCTCTTCCTTTTTTCCTCAGTAGACTCCGCTTATCTACAGTTTTTATTTGTTATTTACCCATTCCCTATTCCCTATTCCCTATTCCCCATTATTATCAATTCAACAACTCACCCAATTGATTATTAATCAAAATTCCCTTCAAAGACTCATTTTCCGCCTTTAAAGCCAAATTTTCAGTTTCTAACTCCTTAATCCTCTCCTTTAAAGCTTCCTTAGTAGTCCCGTGTCGGTGAATAACCACCTCCCGATAAATTTGTAAATTAGTATCCTCATTCATCCATCGCTGATAAGTCTTAGTATGCTCCTGCACCGTATGTCCCATATAATCAGCCATTGTTTTAATTGGCACCTGTAACCGATGTCCGCGAATCGCAAAAGCATGACGCAAATCGTAAGGTTTAAAACCGATACCAATATTCCTAAACTTAATATGAATCAGCGCAGTTTTATTACTAAGACTTCCCCCAGAAGATGGTAACTTAATATTCTTTAAATCAAACAATTCCACCCAGTGAGGATACAAAGGAGGAATACCACAAGTTCGTTCACCCGTCTTCGTACCTCCAGTTAAACTAGGATTCAAATAAACTAAATGAAACTTATTATTTGCATCGGTAAAAGCCTGTAAATCTACAGCAAACAACTCATGAGGTCTTAAACCATAAGTAGCCAACATACCATACAACCATTGCCACTGTTGAGGTAGCGTCGCATCCTTACTAGCATGAGAAGATAAATCCACACCAATAGTAGAAAAACCCTTGACAATCTCCTCATCAGAAGGGATTTTACGTAAAGTCGGTTGCGGTAAAGGTGTAGCATAAGAATCAATAATCTTATTACTATCAAACTCACAAAAATGACAAAACTTCTTTAACTGCCAAACCAAATAAAATCTAGAATTAGTACTAGGTTTAGTATTCTTTAAAGCCACTTCCAAAGCATCCTCAGTTAAAGCAACATCTTGAGGTAACTTTTTTAAATGCCTTAAATAATGACTTTCCCAAGTTTTTATACCTTGTCTATTCTTCTCGTGAGTCTTCCAAAACTCCTGTTGATAATCCTCAATTAATTCCCCAATAGTTTTAACAGCACTTTCATCACATACAGCATTCAACTTCTGCCCTTGTTTACCTAACAACTCAGGAGTCCATTGAAATTGCTTAGTCATCAACAACAAATCCAATTCCCTAGCCTTCGCGATCGCAGCTTTTAAACCCACATCATTCGCAGGAAAACCGTTTGAAATGGTATACTGTTTATTAGAACTATTATTCTTACCAGTATCAAACGGTTTACAGGGGAAAGTACCTTGCAGAGCAATAGTTTTTCCACAAGTTAATTTAAGCTTAACTTTAACTCGATCTAAACTTAAAGCCAAATTAGCTTGAAAAACGCTATATTTAATTCTCAAATATTCACGTTCTAACTTGACAAACTCATCCTTTGCTGACTGTTTAGCTTTCCATTGCTTCCATTTAGAAGGTTCCCATTTATCAATGCTCGTACCTTCCCATTCTGCTTTGCGTGGATTGTAGTTGTCGGATTGTTTATCGGACATAATAAAAAAGTTACTATCCTTTACCTAAAAACAGGGAATAAAAACTCATAAACCCTTGGGTTACGATGCTGCGATAATTAATTTCCACTATCGATAAAAAACGATGGTTTATTTGAGTATAAAATTCCCCAATTGACTGCTGTAACTACATACTACTAAGACATTTTAAATTTATATATTCGTGGATTTTGACACCCAACAAAATCAGTAAGTAAAAATGCTACTTATAAGTATTTAAAAGTCTTGCTATATCCGTTATAAATTGATAGGTCATATATACAAGCATGACTGTTGTTATAATCAAAAGTGAGGGGCAATAACACTATGAAGAAATTTATCCGCGCGCGCTTTAGATATATTCTCCCTTTGATATTATCAGCAATGGTAATGGCGATAGGCAGTTGCAGTCCAAATTCTACCGAAAACAACTCAAACGAAACACCGACTGAGAAATCCCCAGTTGCAAGCAGTCCATTTCCCACCCCTAGCAGCGAAATTGGAACCCCTAAAACCGACATTAGTACTAAACCATCCCCGTACCGCAAAACAACACCATCTCCATCACCAGAAACCCCCAATCAAAATAAAGCCGCAAGCTCTAAAGTAGATGTCACCGTATACACAAGTGACCTACAATGTCAAGATTACGTAGCTAAAAAAGTATCCGTATCGGTTAACAAACCAGTAGCAGATGCAGTAGGTGAAATTCTTGCAGAAAGAGACGCGGGTGACTTCAACATTTCCAACTATAGAGTCAACGTAAACAATGGCATTGCGACAGTAGACTTACGTCTATCTCCTAACTCTCAACGACAATTTAGCTCTCTATCAAGTTGCGAACAATTCGCTATATTTGGAAGTCTTAAAAAAACTTTAACCAGCAACCCCAAATGGAATATAAAAGACGTTCGTTTTACCGAAGCTGGTGAAGAAATCATTTTATAATTTGATAGTTGTTAGTTGTTAGTTAAAAACTATAAAGAAACCCGGTTTGTAATCAAAATCGGGCTTCTTAATTCTTACTTTCTTCCTCTCTAGAACTGCTCATTGTAGTGGGAAATTATTATATCATACCTGCCCGATTCTTTGGGAGTGTGGATGTAGGATTCTCCCTGTGGATCGAGTGGTATATCTATTGATGGGATTTGGGAATCCTTGTACAATTTAGGGGTTATTTGAACGAGAACCTGGTCTTCAGTGTCGTTATGTAACAATAAATCGCTCGGGTCCTTTGATGTGTAATCACGAACATCGCATGATGCAAGGTAATCAGGAGCACTTCCGTCGTATCCGAGCTCGGTTAGATTGATTTCGCCATTTGTCAGCGGAGGTTGGATATCTCCTCCACAACTAATAGTGAGTGCATATGCGCGGTTTATGTGGAAGCACCATGTAATAACCACCACTGTACAAAACATTAACAACAAACTAGATAGTTTTGTTATAACCCGACTGTTGATGCTTGATACGCCCAAGACGACGCTGTTTTTCACCATTATCTTCTCCTGTTGCTTTTATAATCATTATTTACATGATTATGGGCATGTTGGCTATTTGCAGAGCAGACGCGATACTATGAGCGTCTCTACATCTTCCGGAACAAAGAAAAATACTCCCAGTCTGGGGTGTCAACAATAAATGAGCGTGCAAGATGTGATTTAACCTTTTTTCTCAAGCCACTTTTCAACCAACTCTGCCATAATATCGCTCATTTGACGCTCATCAGCAGCAGCAGCTAACTTCAACTTTCGATGCAATTTCTTAGGTAAATAAACAGTAGTACGAACATAATCAGGGTCAGTACTTTTACTTTTAAAAGAAACTTTATCCTCATTAAATTCTCGTGGATTATCCCTTTTATGACGACTTCGAGCAGCATCAATTAACTCATCAAAACGACTAGTTTTCTTCTTACTCAAGATAAAATCTCCTTGCCAACACCAGCATAACAGCGCCATGCAACTTGCGCTTTTGGGTCATTTACAGCATTAACAGGTACACCTTCTAAAGCTGCTCTTTGAAAAACCGCAAGTCGTTTAATACCTGCTTTAAAAATAGGTAATTTAGCACCCTTTAAAGCTAATCTTGCCTCTTTCCCCGACTTATTAGGAATTGGAGGAATAATAGTTAGTAAAATTCGATAATTTGCCTTTAACTCCCGAAGTAATTCAACCATTTGCATAGTAGCAGCTAAAGCAATAGCATCCGGCGTAGTAGGTACAATTACTAAATCACATCCGCAAGCAATGCTTTTTAACTCCTCAAAATTAGGTTTTGTAGGAGTGTCAATTACTATATGTTCGTACAAAGGAGCTAAACTAACCGCATCATCCTCCGAGGCCACCTTAAATGGCAAACTACCCCGATTAGACCAGTCTAATACACTACGGTTCAAATCTCCGTCCACCAACAGCGTGTCAGCATTAGTTTGTAAATACGTTGCTACGTGTAATGCAGTTATAGACTTAGCTACACCGCCTTTGAAGGCCGCGACAGTAATAATCATTTCTCAACATAGTTTTAAGTAAAAATTTTACTATAGATTTTTAAAAATTTAGATGTTTAAAAATCTAAACTTTTAAACGTTTAATACCTCTAATAAAAAAGTATTTAGTATCTAAATCATTTAGTCATAAAATAACAGTATATGAATTAATTTGAAAAATTTTTACCTCTCAAAAGTCAATACAACATGCTGAATATTAGAGTCAGGAGTCAAAAAAAATAAGGTTAAAAGCCAGGTTTCTCTAACAGATGTAACAACAGTAGATAGACAGGCGGTCCAACATAAACTACAATTTGACTGCGGCAATAGTAAATTCACTCATTGCACAATAAAGCAATATATGCTAGGTAAAAATTTCTCCGTCATCACCTTATGCGGAAGTATCCTAGAAAGATAGGAACATATAAAAGTAGAAGGTAAAGAATATGGATGTAAAGCTAATTCTAGTAGCGCTAACAATCGTGTTTACAGTGTCATGCTTGGTTTTTGGCACCAAGAATGGTTTTTATGATTCAGAAAATTATCATGGCAATGGTTCAGCGCACTAATAAAGATAATTGAGTAGACTCGGTAGCCAAAAATAAGTTTTTCTTGGGTTTGAGAACGTGATGCTTCTTTAAATAGTGAATGGAGAGGAAGTTAATCCCAGACGTAACGCGTTCGTCTACTTCCTCTCCTTTTTTTGCAATTAAAATCAACTTTAGAAGTACGCTCGCGTATTAAGAAGTATATAAATCAAACCTTTGTAGCTGAGCTATAGATAATTATGTTTTGTTGAATCCACTGTGCGGGGGGAATATATGAGCGAAGGCAATTCAATAGTCTCTCTTGATGATAGCGTTGCCCGAAGCGAATTAGAATGCTTACCCTATGGCGTTCATCAAGAAGGTGAAGGTATGTGTTTATTGGTGCGAATGGGACCATATCGCATCATTCTAGACTGTGGCTTGGCAGATATTTCACCCTTAACAAATGGGTTGAATTTGTCAACGCGTCCCGATTCTACTTCCTTACCAGCAGACATGGTATTAGTCACTCATGCTCATCCAGACCATGCAAGAGGGTTGCTAGCCCTGCACAAAGCATTTCCTCTCATACCAATTTACGCTAGCGTTGTGACCTGTAAGCTACTACCGTTAAATTGGTTAGACAAAAAATTGAATGAAACCGATTCACTCTTCCAAGCATTAGAACTACGCACGACCATAGAACTTAAAAAAAATCTTACCGTAGAATTTTTCCCCTGCGGGCATTTACCCGGCGCAGTAGCAATTTTACTCACCTATACAACGAACAATCGCTCTTATAAATTGCTTTATACGGGAGACTTTTTCTTATCTAACTCGCGGCTAGTAGAAGGATTTCGCTTAGAAGAATTGCGCGGAATCGATTTAGATGTCTTAATAATAGAAGGTAGCTACGGTACCGCTCGCCATCCCCATCGCCGCAATCAAGAAAATCAACTAGCAGAAAGAATAAATCGGGCTATTGCAGAAGGATCCTCAGTATTAATGCCTACGCCCCTCTTAGGTTTAGGTCAAGAATTACTAATGCTTCTCCGCAGTCACCACCACTTTACCGGCAGAGACATAGATATTTGGGTTGATGGAAACATTGCTGCTGGATGCGATGCTTATCTAGAACTACTGCCTCATCTTCCCCCATCAGTACAGAACTTCGCCCGTCATCAACCATTATTTTGGGATGAACGAGTGCGTCCTCGCGTACGCCGTTTAGAAGATTCTCAACCAGGTCAAGTTGGTAATTCTCCCTGTATTATTCTTACCGACTACACAATTGATTTAAAAGAATATTGTCAACAACAAATAGGTTCCTGGCTGATTTTACAACCAGAAAAAACCGAGATCCAAACAGAACATTATTCTGAATTGGGCATTGTAGAAAGCTATCTGCTCGCACAGCATAGCGATGGCCCCGGAACAACCCAATTAATTCATAATTTACGACCGAAACATGTTGTTTTCGTCCACGGTTCACCCGCCTATTTAGCAGACTTAACAGGTTTAGAAGAACTGCAAAACCGCTATCACGTACACTCTCCCCAGGTTAATACCCTAGTCCAACTCCCAATCGGCGACACCTTCTTACAACCAGCAGCGCCAGATACCAAATATGAAGGCGAACTGACTCAATTAGAAACAGCAGTCCTAATTACACTTTCAGATAATATAACCAACGATCCCCGGTGGCAACAATTCGGCGACACCGGCTTAGTCGAAGCACGTTGGCAAGGAGAAGAACTTGTATTGCGCGGCTTATCCCCAAGAGAACTTCTCCTACATAATGGCGATCGCAATATTTGGCCATCGTTAGATTGCTGTGGAACCTGCAAACACCAGAGAGGACAACGGTGTTGGAATCCCGCGTCCCCCTTGTATAATTTTAAAGTAACATTGGAAGGCTATTGTCCAGCTTTTGAAAGTGAATAATAAAAATGGGCAGACTTATAGTCAACCGACATGCTGGATACAGCACTAGTTAACTGATTTTAAGCCTACCCATGCCTGGGTGGATCGTACAGGCGTTCTGGGCACTTCGGTAAGTGCGCCTTCGCCACAGTGTCTGGTAAGATGGGAAACATCCAACAATTGGTAAGACCAAAAACGCCTTACTCAGGATTGGAATCAGTAAACGGATTGCGAATACGTTCGGCATCCGGACATTCTTCCGTTAACAGAGGTTCAACATTACCTCGCGGAACCGAAGCAAGTTTCTGAGTTACAGCGCCAATACTTTCGAGGCGAACCATTTCCTCCCAAGAACAAATTTCATCTTCTTCTTCAGTTTCATAGCGCAGGGTGACTAAATCTCCCTCGATATCTATAATGCGGGCGCGTTCAATCCAGCGTTGTTGATCCCGCAAGAAAATACATATCTCCCGCGCATCACAACATAGTTGATAAATCTTGCGGTGTAGCATTCGTGTGCTTCTACCTTTTTCTCAACGTAATTAAATTTGTAAAAACTTGGGATTAATCCCAATAGATAACATTCGCGATTTAGTCTGCGGCACAATACCCAAACCAACATAGTTAGCTATGTAAATTTTGGGCTGAAAAAATAATCATAAGAAACACGCGCAAAGCGGGTTTCCCGACTAGGCTTCAGCCCTGAGAGGGAAGCGGAGCGGAGTGGTTTTAACCACCGCTGTGCTTCCGTTCTGGGTGGATGAGAACGTCCGCTCAATGGTTAAATTAGCTTTCTCCCGGAGGAAGACGCTACGCGTTCACTAAGTGACCCGTTAGGGTAACGACAATGTTTAGGCCCGGCACGTCTGGGAAACACTGGCTTAACTCAGATACACCTGTTTAATTCCCCAGTTATAGAGCTTAGAACTAGCGAAGCATTCCAAGGTATGTTGCTTGCGTGGCGCGGATGCGCCATACTTTAACATTTACCCTAAACGTAGGAATTGAATACGCACCGTCTGGTCAGCTAAGAGTTTCAGGACTATGCCTGAAGCTCAGTGTCTTTAGACCTGAGTTGCTGACAGAAGTGAAAGAACTTAGTATTATCGCCGACTCGATCAAATATTGCCGGTAACTTATTCCTACCATTATGAATTAAATGATACTCCAAAGCAAGTGAATATTGCGGTTGTTTAATTTGCCTACTTATAATCATTGCCATTGCCCGGAAGTATGGTGGGGACAACTATAAATCCACCTCTATGTTATCGATCTTAACTCATTCTCTCCCGAAGCTTCACCCTTAGTTGAACAATAACCTCAATTTTCATTTCTCAAATAACATTTTAAATCAACCGAAAGCAAGCTGATGTAATCATTCTATTATTATTTTCGCGCGAGAAATTCCATAGAAATATTTGAAGATGCTTCTCGTTTAACTTGACCTGCACGAACAGCGTCGCACAGTCGCGTCAATGCAGCCACATCTTCTGCCTGATATATTTTGGTAGCTAGCATCTGATGCAGCAGACCTTCAGACTCAACGCTTAAATATCCGGTTTGAAAAGCAGATTCAACAAGTGCGCGAATCATCATGAGTTAAAGCTAGGTTAGCATTTCATCATCTTTTATTCTCAAACAGCTAAGAATATTTTTAAGTGATTGTATTCACTAAGTAATGTGACTTAAATCACAGCTAGTAACTAACCGCTTGTTAAATAAAACAATTAAAAAGTTAGTTCTAATAATATAAATGCTACAGGAAAAATTTCTTTTTTGCAAAATAAATATTCAACCAAAGCATAGTGACATACTTATTGCCAAATAAAAAGCAATTTACATATTTATTTGATACTTATATTAACTTTAGGCACTTAGAATAAATTAAAGAAAAAATTGACGAAAATCCTCATCTTGACTACTCAATCCCACAAAAGGAAGATTAAAAGAAGCGAACTTGCGTGATAAAACTTCACAAGCAGGGCGTTCGGTAGCATAATGTCCGGCATCAACTAAAATAATCCCAGCATCGCGACTTTCTTGGAACTGATGAAACTTACAGTCAGAAGTTAAATATACCGTTGCGCCAGTTTTTGATACCGACTG
>JBCBQE010000060.1:0-14273 GCA_039820385.1 Cyanobacteria bacterium J06635_10 | reverse complement strand
TATTTTAAAGTGGGGTAATTTACAACTTGACCCCAGAAGTTATAAATTACCCCACTTTAAAATAGGTAAGGATTTTATTCTTCCCCTACGTAAAAGCGCGCGGATACGAGCGGTTAATTCTTCTTCATTAAAAGGTTTAACCACATAGTCATCTGCACCAGCATCTAAGCCGACAGCCTTTTCATGAGGACAATTTAATCCCGTCAATAGCATGATTGGAGTTTGCAAACCCTCAGAGCGTATCCGTCGGCAAAGAGTAATACCATCTAGTTTTGGTAAACTAATATCCAGGATAATTAAGTCATAATCAAAAAGTTTTATAAATCCCCAAGCCTCTTCTCCATCGGAGGCAATTTCAGTCGCATAATTTTGATGAGTGAGAATCAAACTCAGCGAAGCAGCAACATATCGATCGTCTTCTACTACTAATATTTTCATCCCTAGAGCTTTTTTGGCATCAAAGCGGAAAAGGATTAATATGAGCAAACTTAATGTATAGTAACGGACATATCGCTTAGGACATAATATCTGCTTCAAAGGCAACAGATAACAAAAAAAAGACCCTAACAATAGCGGCTACTATTATCAATAGTAAAATATTAAGTCAAGCATGCTTTGCTTTACTTTACAAATATAAACTATTATTTATACTTGTTAAAAATAAAAAAGAAGCCACTCCCCAAAAAAATCAGAGAGTGGTGGGAATGCAAGTCTGTTAATTATCTCAAAATTGAATCAAAAAAGATTTTGTTATTGCAGTATTGCATTGATTTAAGTATTAAACTTGGATGGGATAATGGTTGTTGAATCAGTCGGTGATTAACAACTAATTAAACTTGATTTTTCGACTTTTGGATGCATTTTAGCGATTTTTTCCGATATTTCTTCCGTGAGGGAATGATAACTTGGTATAGAACATACAGGCATTTCTTGCCAGCAACTTGGACAAAACCAGTAAACATGATTATTACTAATATGAGATAAAAGTTTATCTTTACAGCAAGGACAGTAATTCATGGTTATTTTTTAAACCTCTATTTATTCACAGGTGATTGTCTCGGGAAGATAAAACAATTAGGGGAAACAAGTAGATGAATAGTTATTCTTTCAGAATAGAAAACAAATGTGAGAATCTTGTGAGTAAAATAGGGAATTTTCAACCACTGACTACAAACCTGAAAAAATTAGCTTTTAGCTACATATAACTTAATACTCACAAAATCCTCATATTGTTTGACTATAAGAAAGATAGTTACCAGCCCGAGTTACTGTTCCCTTTGGCGGCAATTAGTTGAGGATAAATATCATGTTTAACAGAATTCTTGTTGCAATCGATAATTCTTTTCGGAGTCAGCAGGTGTTTGATGAAGCTGTATTTTTAGCAAAAGCAACAGATAGTAATTTAATGTTGCTACACATTTTATCTCCACTTGATGAGCAATATATCGATCCTTTGTTTTTACAGCCAAGTATTCTTTATCCAGAATTGCAAGGAAATAATAGTAAGGCGGCCAATGACTGGGAGAAACTGAAAAATAATAGACTCAATTGGTTGCGTTGGTTGTGCGAAGAAGCGACACGATTAGGAATTAATGCCGAATTTTCTCAAAATGTTGGCGAGCCATCTAGAATTATTTGCGATATGGCTCGAAATTGGCAGGCTGATTTAATTGTAATTGGTCGTCGGGGCCGTCGGGGGATAAATGAACTTTTAATGGGTAGTGTTAGTAATTATGTGCTTCATCATGCTCCTTGTTCGGTATTAACAGTACAAGGAATTATTCCTAGTACTGAGGAACAACAACAAACAACTTCGTTGCAGTCAATAATTAGAAGTTAAATAGTTTATAGTAAGGCCAATTTGTCAAATAATTATTGATGTAGAGGCTAGTCTTCAAAGTCTCTACATTTAATTATCCGGTTTGATTTATGAAATTATTTGTAGATATAGGGAGTTGTTAGTTGTTAGTAGGTAGTAGTCGTATATTGTCAAAACATAAAAGCTTCCTCTCCGGGAGCATCCCAATGCAGGCAAAAATAAGATTTGTAGTGGGAGCGTCTTCACCCAGTTATACTAGCGAGCAAGATGTATGTCCTATCGGACACGCAACGCGTACGCACTACGAAAAAATAAATTTACACATTTGGGATGCTCCCTGCTTATCCTTACCTAACATATTTAATGAAACAGACCTGTAGCTATGATTTTTTTCATATAATTAATAGTACTAGTAATGGTTAGTTAATTATTTTTATGCGCTTAATATTTATTCGAGCAATGAATAAAGCTAATCATACATTTATCCTAATTATATAAGTGTCTTATACCATTATTGATGAGAAGTTTTTTGAGATAAATTTTCATAATTATCTGTGGAGATAACCTTGAAATATCTAAACCAGAATATTCTGCGATCGCCTTCATTTATTTTGAAGGATTTTGGCTATGTCATCTATTAACGAGTTATTTGATTTACTTGCTTTACATCAAGTGATTGATTCTTATTGTTTAAGAGTTTCACCCGATACTTCGATCGGTGATGCAATTGCTTTGATGCTGAATATAAGTTATACAAATGAAGAAAAGGCAAATTGTGTTTTAGTTACTGAAGAATGTCGGTTGGTTGGAATATTTACTCAAGTTGATGCCCTCAGACTCGCTATTTCTGGGAAAAATTTATCTTCTATGACAGTTGGTGAGGTGATGATACGGGAAGTCATCAGCTTAAAGCACGAGACACATCAAGATATTTTTACGGCGTTACGAGTAATGCGTCAGCATCAAATTTCTCATTTACCGATTGTAGATGAGAAAGATAATTTACTGGGAATTGTCGAAGAGAAAAGTTTATTGCAATTTTTCCTAGATCAAGATGATAGTATTATCCCGCTGCAAAAGCAAATTGAATTAGAAAGACAATCGTGGCAATGAAGGAAAGCCTACGGTGTAATGTCAGACTCCCAGCACAGCATCCCCAGAGGAAATGGAGAAGTTGGTATTTGTGAAATTATTAAGGCTACCCTTGAAACCTATAATTTTCGGATAATTACTGCTATAGATGGTATCGAAGCAATTGCACTACTACCGCTGTATGTCATTATTATTACAGATAATTTTTGTCTTCCAGATAAAAAAAATCAGCAGCATCCTTTGCTTACAGAGCTACTGATTCTATCGGATAGTGTGTGTAAATTGTGGTAATTTAGAGTAGACGCAAAGTGATATAAATCACTTCGTATCTTAGCATAGGTAAAAAAATTAGTAAATGCGAAGACTATAATTTCCTTGTATTTGATATGTGATTGAACAGTCGCAATTTTCAACTCTAGGGGGATTATCCGTACTCTGGTTATCTTTGTAGCAATGGTAAATTTTTGTGGCATCGCCGCTCATTTTATCGATACAATTACAACTCTGGAATTGTTCACCTGGTTGGGGAGCGTAATTGTAGTGATATGGTTCATCGAAAATCATTTCCGCTAAATATAGCTTTAAGCTGCTTGATTACTTGTGCTTTACCTTTTGTGACTTCGAGTCGTGCAGAAGCAGCAGAAAGGTTAAAACTTTCTTTTGGGGTGGTAGAAAGATCGATTTCGGTTGATGCTCTGGAAACTTATGCTACAACTGGTAAAGTAAATGATGAATTAGCAGCCTATTTTAAGTACGTTTCTGACTCGGAATTGGAAGAGTTACGACAAGTCTTAGTTGCTCCCATTCCTTTAGGGGCTGTTGAAGTTTCTCAATTCTTATATTCTCCCATTGGCGAGACACTTTTAGAAACTCTTTCTCAAGTAGTTCAAAGTCAATTTCGCGATCGCGGTGGATCTACTCTGAAAAAATCTCGGCGCAATAGCGGATTTTATGGAACTCGCTCAGCATTGATCTTAGCAGCCGCTGAGCCAAAAAAGTTTACTTTATTAAATATATTACGTAAATTTCCTTCTAAAACTATTTCGATAGATTTATTTCGCAGTTTAGAAATTGCAATGCGATTGAGAAATATTGTCAATCGTACCCAAAAAGCAGTTGAACTAATTAATAACAAGTCTCAAGAATCCGATGCCAAAGTCGTATCAAATCGTATTTTGTCATATGCATTGCAAAAAGGACGTTTTACTTACAAAAAGCAAAGTTTCACTCTCTACGATACATCCCGCACTCGCACTTTCCCCGCCGATGTTTACTTACCGCAAACAACTGGTTCCCATCCGGTAGTTGTAATTTCTCACGGATTGGGTTCGGATCGCACTAGCTTCGCTTATTTAGCTCAATTCCTTGCTTCCCACGGTTTTGTAGTTGCTGTACCCGAGCATCCCGGTAGTAACGCTCAACAGTTGCAAGCACTATTAGGAGGAATTGCCGATCGAGTTTCAGACCCCAAGGAATTTATTGACCGACCTTTAGATGTAAAATATCTCTTAGATTACCTAGAAGGTCTATCTGCTTCCAATCCCGCATATAAGGGACGTTTCAATATGGAACAAGTAGGTGTAATTGGTCAATCTTTTGGCGGTTATACAGCTTTAGCTTTAGCAGGTGCTGAAATTAATTTTGCAGAATTAGAAAATAATTGTCCGGTTGATGAAAATACTTTGAATGTTTCGCTTTTATTGCAATGCTTAGCATTACGTTTACCCCAATTTGACTATAATTTATCCGATCCAAGAGTTAAAGCGGCAGTTGCAATAAATCCAGTTGTCAGCAGCGTTTACGGTCAAGAAGGCTTGAGCAAAGTAAATATTCCAGTAACGATTGTAGCAGGTACTGGCGATACTGTAGCACCTGCCTATCCAGAACAGATTATACCTTTTACTTGGTTAAAGGGCGAGAATAAGTATTTAGTATTAATGAACGGTGGTACTCACTTTTCAGTAATAGCAGAATCACCAGACTCTTCGATTCCCGTACCGTCGGAAGTAATTGGTCCTTCTCCTTATTTAGCGCGTAATTATACCGAGTATTTAGCTCTTGCTATGTTCAAAACTTATGTGGCGAATAATTCAAATTATAGTCGTTATTTAAGTAATAATTATATCAATTCTCTTGGTCAAGATAAATTATTTTTACGCGTGGTGAATGAACTTACAACTAAAGAATTACGGTAATTTTATCGGGATAATAAAAAACTTAAATCCTCCGAAGGTAGTACAGAACATTAACAATGATTACTTCTCTATTAACGCCGGTAATCTTCTACTAGGAAGGGAGTAAACTACCATTTATAACAAGCTGGCTGTAGTCAATATGTACGAGCGAGCACAGATTATGCGTGATTCTAATCACATAATTTGAGAATACACTTAAGTATTATCAACTACGAAAATGATTTGAAATCAGAACTGAACTATGAAATTAAACTGGCAGCTATTAGCCAAGCAGTGTGCCATCTTTGTTATCTGTTTACTATGTTTGTTGGGGACAGGTAAAAGCGCTTTTGCATCGACATTTTGGGATTTGAACCAATTAGATCCATACTTGAGGTACGACATCGCTCACAATCCAAGTCTAAAGGAAGATATCCTCAAGTCTAAACCCCCTACTGGATTGTATAGCGATGGAAAAGTCTACGATTTGAACCAAATAGATCCATACTTAAGGTTTGCTATCATGGACTATCCAAGGGTAAAGGAAGATATCCTCAAGTCTGAACCCCCTACTGCATTGTATGGGGATGGAGTAGTCTACGATTTGAACCAATTAGATCCATACTTTAGGGATGCGATCGCCCACGATCCAAGGGTAAAGGAAGAGATTATCAAATATGAACCCCCTACTGGATTGTATAGCGATAATGATGATGAGGGTGTTGCCGCTGCCTTGTTTTCCCTCAAAAAATAAGGGATGTAAACTGAATCCGTATAATTAGACAATAATCGACATAATTAGACATAAAATTTGATATTACGCTCTAATGTCTAAGATTAATCGAGTGCAATAAGTAGGACAAATGTATTTTATTATCGACTGAAACCGTCTAACCGTGATAGACTATATGAACTAGGGTTAGCTGAACCCGACGTTATGCCTGGGTCGAAGCAAGAGCCGACTCTATGCAGATGAAGCAGGAACTAAAAAAAGTCGATGTCCAACATTGTCTAATTTTTAGAAAGCGGATGTCGTTTTGTCTGAGTACAGAACAAAATTTTTAAAATCCTTTCACCATTTGTTTTAAAGACAAAATTATTACACCATTGTCAAACAATGGTGTAACAACTTTATGAGGATTAATTCGATCGCTTTTTGTTTAATTTGTTCTCTTCATAATTTGCCTTTTCTTAAATAAAAAAATGCTGTGTAACGCCAGAAATCTCATTACTACCTATAATCTTTAACCTGTAACCTTTGATAAAACGATCGCAATCATTGCAATACTAATCATAATTACCAACATGACTTTACCACCAGGAACAAGCGATTGATTCAATTCCTTGTATTTATCCCGCTGTCTCCAAGCCATCAAAGCCGGAATCACGCCTCCCAAAATTGAGATGCTGAATGTACCTGCATAATCCAAAGCTGTAAAGAAGATGTTGGGATTAATTGCTGAAAAACCCATTGGAGGGAATAAAATTAAGGAAACTAACGGTAAACGTGGAGTGGGGTTTCCTACAAACAAATTCATATCCCTAAATAAATCTTGCAAACCGTAGAAAAATCCAATAAAAGATGTGACGATCGCAAATTCTGAAAATACGGTAACTAAAATCCCTAACCATTGCCCAGCATCACCAGCACGCAGTACTTGCAAAGGATCGAAAACATTGCTATCACCGGAAATATTTTGTAACATCGCCGGAGTTACGCTTCCTAAAATCACTGCATTCCATAGCAAAAACATTACTAAAGGAATTGCTGAACCCACAACGATAGACTGTCGAACTTTAGATGCATCTCCTTCTAACTGAGTTGCAACTAGCGGCACAATATTATGAAAAAATAACGCTACCAACATTACCGAAAGTGCCGGAGGAAGGGCACTCCAATCTTGGGATAATAAAGCAGTCGGATGTACGTGGGTTGAACCTAAGAGCAGTAATCCGAAAAACGAAGCGATTACAACTGCAACAAAAAAGCTATTTAATCTCTCAATAAATTTATCTCTTCCCAGATACAATATACCGCCAAATATCAAAGCAAATCCAGTACTTCCCATCCATGTGGGTAAATGAGGTAAATCCCATATTTTTTCCAATGCAGAGATTAAAATCCCTCCACCTTGGGAAACATAGGCTATCAACAAAGCATAATGCAAAAACAGATAGGCACCACCCGTAAAACGCGCTCCCATTTTACCTAGGGTAGTTTCCACCATCACCAGTAAACCATTACTAGCGCGTCCGTTATAACGCATACCGTTTAATGCTACCTCTGCAATCAATAAGCCCGATATGACGGTATACAACCAAACACCTATTAATAACGCTGTAGAAGGTAAAACACCAGAAGGTAAAGTCACCGCAGGTAAAGCCAAAATACCTGCACCCACAGTTGTTCCCGCAATCAATGCCGTACTTCCAATAACACTACCCGGGTTATGAACGAGCTTATTTTCATCAAAGGAAACGTTAGAAAACAACCGAGTAGTCTCCGGAACATCCAACTTGTCAATTATTTTCATAAAAATAAATATAAATTTATATTAAATATTTTAGCAAAATGTTGATGACTGCTTCAAGAATACCTCACCCCCATCCCCTCTCCTTATAAAAGAGAGGGGTGTAATATAAAAAAACATATTCCCTATTACCAATTACCTATTACCAATTAATATATGTACGGAGCAAATCCAAACGAAAAACATCCGATGAAGGGATTTCCGCAAATCTGTTTTATCAAAAATACGGTATCAAATCCGAATATAGTTATTGGGGATTATACTTATTACGATGATTTAGAAGATTCAGAAAATTTCGAGAGAAATGTTCTCTATCACTTTCCTTTTATTGGAGATAAATTAATTATCGGTAAATTTTGCGCTTTAGCTACGGGTGTAAAATTTATTATGAATGGTGCTTTTCATAAAATGTCGGGATTTTCTACCTATCCTTTTCAAATATTTGGTAATGGTTGGGAAAGAGTAACGCCGCAATCGGATGAGTTACCGAATAAGGGTGATACTGTAGTTGGTAACGACGTTTGGATAGGTTATGAAGCGGTAATTATGCCGGGAGTACAAATTGGTGATGGGGCAATTATTGCGGCAAAATCCGTTGTTACTCAAAACCTTTTACCATATTCCATAGTAGGCGGAAATCCTGGGAAAGAAATTAGAAAACGCTTTGCGGATGATGTTATTGATAGATTGTTGGAAATTGCTTGGTGGAATTGGGATATTGAGAAAATTAACCGCAATCTTGAGAAAATTGTTAGTGGTGATATTGAAGCTTTGACAAGTTGTGAGTGAAATAGATTAAAAAAACCGCTTTTTGATTATTGCTGTTTTCAGTTGAATGCAATACATTCGGTAACCCCACTCCCTTCCCTCTCCCCTTTTAAAGGGAGAGGCTTTTACTAGTAGATGAAATGAGAGTTTTGTATTCTAATAACCCAAGTTGCTATATTGCTGTTTCTATTCCCTCAGCTTTTAAAAGTTGCTGTAAATATGTCATTTCAATTTTTGTACCATTAACAACAGGCTGAGGAAATAGTTTTAAAATTTGAGATGCTTCTGTAATTGAAATATCGAGAGCATCGCGCAAAACTTTTAGTGTCTTAACTTTGTTTAATTGAGGTTGTGCTCTTGAAAGTTGATATTCACCTTCTTTAGCCAAGATTATAGCGGTTTTCGTTTGAGTCGAATACAGTCCAAACCCCTCTCCAAACCTCTCCCCGTACTGATGGGAGAGGCTTTAAGCCGAATGTTAGATTTTCATTTTTGTACTTTATTCAAGTGAAATTCGCTATATTTGTCTAATATCTTCCGGTGGATAACCAATATCATCAGATTCTATCGCCGTATTACAAAAGGGACATCTATAACCGCTCCCCAACCCTCCCCGCTTGCGGAGAGCAGCGCGGGGTTTTGGGGTGCTCCACCATGAGCGACTGCGGGGGAGGGTGCCCCGGAAAGGGGCGGGTGGGGTGTACCTCCGCTTAACTTGCAATACGCTGTATGAAATACTCCACCTCAGATTGCGATTAATAGTTGTTTGATAAACGTTGATATTTATATGGCGATAAGCCGCTCACGCATGCGCGAAGCGTACGCAATCGTCTTTTATTTCAACCATAAATTATGTTGGGTTAAAGCACGAATCTAATTTACAATTATCAATCAAATTTATGATTCGCTTTTAACCCAACCTACTAACTACTAACCACTAACAACTAACTCAAATGGTTTCCCAGATTTTTTCGGTTCCCATCCAGCTTTAATAGCTTGATTTATCCATAATGCTACTTCCGAGGGTATAACTGGTTTGAAGTGCATTAAATTACCATCTCTCATAACTTCTCTTTCAGCCATTATGACTAACTTTGAACCTATTCCTTCAGCATGAGAAACAGCAACGTTTAGACAGCCTACTTCATAACCAACATTAAAATAAGTAGGTTCTCTTCTAATTAACCAGATGAAAGATTCTCCATCTACAGTTATTTTTCTCGAACCTTTTTTTGGAATTCCCATAAATATTATTCCTCTGCGAAACTCTGCGAAAACCTCAGCGTCAAGGGTTCCCATTAGAATTTTTTTCTTCTAAAAAAATTCTATTGGGTGCCCGTCACTCTGCGTTTTAAAAAGCTAATCACGATTAATCTGAATCAACTCAGTCAAAATACTATCCAAACTACCATTAACCTGAATTTTCTCAATCTTCTCTGAAATCCTCTCCAATACCTCTAACTCCTTCAATCTCAACGCCACTGGATTATCCTCCATCACCCGAGCTGTATTCAACATACTACGAGTTGCAGCAGTCTCTTCTCTACGTCGTACTACATTGGCTTGGGCTGATTTTTCTGCTTCTACAACTTTGCTCAAAATAGTCTTGATTTCTCCAGGAAGAATAATATCTTTTACTCCCACCGAATCAATTTCTATTCCGTATTCTGCGGCTTTAGGACGAATGTATTCTGCAATACTATTATCGATTGCTCCTTTATCTTCTAATAGCTCATCTAAAGCTTTTTCACCCACCGCTGCACGCAACGCAAACTGTAATTCTTTGTACAAGAAGCCATTAATATCTGACAATCCATTTTTCGCTCTCAATGCATCTTGGATACGAAAACCAGCAGTTAAATTCAAGCGTAGAGGTACTTTATCTTTGGATAAGATATCTTGTCCAGAAACTTCCATATTTTGCAAGCGCAAGTCGATGGCTTCACTCTGAAATGAACGCCCATACACCCACCATGCATGAATTCCCGATTCTAGTTGTGTCTGATATTCTTTGTTTACATAGAGCAAACCAATATGTTGAGCAGGTACTTGGCAAACGTGCAAAGCGTTACGACTCAAAGCAACTGTTTCTGCTAAACCCGACACTAATTCAGTTACTAGAGCAGGTGAGAGTTTAGCATCATTACTAATATCGATAACTTCTACATCAACACCCTGCCAAAATAACTTGCGACTAGTTGGAGGTAATATAGAAATCGCTTTACCTTGATACCTGACGATCGCAACTTGTTGAGTAAGCGTCTCCACCATCTGGCAATAAGCACTCACAAATTCCGGATGTCTCTCAATTAATACTTCTTCGAGGGGGAAATTGGGATTGTGTACGAGACGACTCATTACATAATGTGTTACATCCTTATCTAGCGCCCAGAAAGCGTATTCTCCAGGTTCGAGAGGACGTACAAAGTTATTTTGGACGTACAATAAACCGATTTCATACTCTTTAACTAAGATTTTTTTTAACCCACTAAAATTAAATCCACGCAGTTGCTGCACGAATTGGGTAGGTAATTCTAAATCTTCTTCTAAATTAAAGATATGTGATTCGACTTCAAGAAAACCACGCCAAAATGCTCGTAGTTGATTTGGTAAAACTGTTACCCATTTTTGCCCGAATCGTACTAAAGCAGTTTGATTAAAAGATGTACGTACTATTAATAAATGCTCTTGCAGTTCCGCTGCATTATCTCTTAATAGTAATTCGAGGTTCTCAATCTGAGCTTCCGGATAATTTAAATCAAAAGTTTCAACTCGCCAATGCCGACCAAAATAAGTATAAGTCCCAGAACTTAAAATCTTCTTAAAGTCACTGCGATGATATAAAATCCCGATTTCATTTGGTTTTATATAAAAAGTTTTCCACATAGATATTTTAATAGATAATTTAGGCAACCGTAACCAAGAACGAATTCTAGATAAAAACATTTATAGTTAGCTTGTAATATATATACTACATTATATTTAAAAACTCCGCAAATGCGGGTGCGGATACAGTTCCGTTGCGGGCAAGGGCATCTCAATAACTGGATTAAGAGAACTGTTATCCAATATTAGAGTACCCAAGGGTAATCCAAAATTATCAAACAGTAATCAAATATGGCGTTTGTTGTACCTTTCCAAGATTCCCGAAGAAAAAGTGAATGCAGCAAACAAAGAACATACTCAAGTTAAGGAGAAAGACAATTGCTCTGGCTCCTTCACCTAGCTTGCGAACATTACCAGGGTAACGAACAGTTGCAAGCACCTACATCGCGGAGTTTACCTTCCAAAAATTTATTCCATTTTTGTTCGGAGTGATTGATTTGTGGCTTTACGCCGCCTTATCCCAAATAAGGTGCCCAGTACCCAGGGCGTGGGTGTTTTGGTTAAAAGTACAGGAATTGTTCGCGGAGCGTCTCCCGGAGGGAGATACCTGTTACCAATAGATTAAATGTCTACCGCTCTACCAATGAGCTAACTTTTAGGTTTGTGCCCAATGTAGGATTTTAACCTACGTCCATCGGCGATACACCGATTGCTCTACCACTGAGCTAATTAGGCCGTTGAAATAGTTTCAAGTACTCGCGGAATACGCTCAAAGCATGGCTTGGCGCACCAGTCAGGTATATGGAACCCGAGCTATTGCGAAGTTGCTCTACTACTACCTCACTACAAATGTAGCACAAGAAAAATTTTAGGCAAGTTTATTTTGTTGGGGACACCGCGAGCAAGGAGACGTAGCAGTGCTACGTCTCTACATTGATTTTGGGATTTAACCTTTAGGGCATGTTTTCAAAGTTTCCTAATCAACCGATGTCTTAGAGATAAGTTAGGTAATTTAGTTATTGGTTGGAACAAGGGTAACAAGCAAGGCATAAACATGGGCAGACAGAACAACTACGAAGTTGTAATGATGCCCACAGCAAAGCTGATAAAAAGGCTAGGAGAACTTTGTGATGAGAACGGGATAAGGTTGCACGTAACGAGCGAAGAGTATACGTCTAAAGCATCTTTTAAACACCGAGCGGTGTTACCTAAATACGGTGAAAAACCCGACGACTGGAACCCCTGCGGTAAAAGAAGCAGTAGAGATGTGTACACTAACGAAGACGGCTCAAAGGTTCATGCTGACATTAACGCGGCTTCCAACATTTTGAGAAAGGTAGCCGACAAGATATTTGTTGGCTACAGTAGCAATTTTCAAAAACGCGCTCATATGGGAAGAGTGCGTAAATTGATAATAAACGGGGCTATGACTGACCCCAAACGGTATTCTCTGTATGAGGATATTAAAACGAAAAAGTACCGCAGGGCGGCTTTAGCCCCCGTAGGTACATCCGTTTAGAATCCCAGTGCTTTCAAGCCTGGGAGAAGTCAAATAGGTTATAAATATGACGTAGTTTTATGACCTAAGAATATGAGAGAATTTCGTAAACAGAGTTTAATATCAATATTTCCATTCTTGTTTTTACTAACTTTGCTCAAAGCCCCGGTGGCGAAGGCAGATGTATTAATTCCGGGTGAAGAATTTGTAGATTACTGCTTTAAAATCACCAATATTGATAAATATCCAGATTACTTAATTGTGGCGCTTGTGAAGTCTCAAAATCCCAGTCTTCCACAGTCTAATCAAGTTTTGAAATCAGGTGAATGTGTGGGATTAAATGGGTATCGAGAATATAGTGAAGTTTACGCGCTGAAAAAGTCAGATATAAATGTAGAAGATATTATTAAAAGTGAATATAGAAAAGTCGAAGAATTAAAAGATTTTGAGAGTAAGAAAGCTAAATTAATTCCTGCTAAAAATAAAATATATTCTGTGAGGAGTGTACCAGTTTTTTTTCAAATTGAGTCAGTAATTGGTATTTACGAAATAACTGGTATTAACGATAAATCTTTGACTTTGGTAAATAAAGGTAGAAAAAATATTTATAAAAATACTTTATTAATTATGCCAATTATCGGAATGTCATTAATTGGTGGAGTTATTTATTGGAAAAAGTCTAATAAATTAAAGAGAAATAATGACAATTAAGATAAAATCAATTATTGTAGCGATTTTACTAATATTGACTGCTGCTTTTGTATCAGTAGCCTTCCCACTTGCAACTTATACCTTAACATTAGCAACTTTTGGACTTGCTCACGTTTTAACTGAGTTAAGCTATGTAGATTCCCGCTTTAATAAACGTTTAAATATTGATTTACGCAAAAAAATCGTAATTCTTCTTTTAGTTATAGTTAATCTGCGAATTTTACAAGTTTTCGACGCGCTTACTAGTTGGATAAGTATACCCTTAGAACTAATTTGTGTAATTGGTTTAATTACAGTAGTTATCCCAACATTAAAAGCTAAAGATTGGAAACTAGAAATGTTGGCGCAAGCACTTTGTCTTATCCTATGGGCTGGAATCTTTTGGATACCCATATTGATGATGTTGGCTTTTGCTGTTTTACACAATATAACTCCAGTAGGATTCATCGCGGAAAAACTACGAGGTATACGGCGAAAACTAGCTTTAAATGCTTGTTTTATCGTATTTGCGCTGATTCCTGCAATTATTCTTTCTGGATATCCTTATAATTTGTTATCTGATTTAAATTTAGTAGCACCATCAGCGTCTATTCTTCAAGCTGGAAACCTCCAACTTCACCTAGGTGCATTCATTCCCCAACAACTACATGGAAGTGCGATCGCACAAAATGCTTTCTCCGCAGCGGTGTTTCTTCAATCCATGCACTACGCAATAGTTTTGGGTGTATTTCCTAAATGGGATAAAACTCGTCCAAAGTTGTTTAATGCAGTTGTAATATTTTTAAGCACATTGATATTTATCATTTTCTGTAATTGTGATTTTATCCACTGTCGGAGTTGCTGCTAAAAGTAAA
>JBCBQE010000059.1:0-14297 GCA_039820385.1 Cyanobacteria bacterium J06635_10 | reverse complement strand
TTATTAATAGTTTCAACTCTGATTCTAGGTATTATGCCTTATGTATATGAATAAACACTCTAGGGTATTAATACTGATTATACTATGTTAATTGTTAGTCAAAATTAACTTTTAGCATAGAAGATGGTTGAAGGGCTGCTTTTTTGTAGTATTGTATTTTTTGCGGGACTCGTCAGAGGTGTTTGTGGCTTTGCACTGGGACTATTGGGAGTGTCTTTGCTGACGAATTTGATTGACTTTCATGTAGCGATTGCTTTGATAGCTTTATTACAACCAATCGTCACGTCAATTATACTTTTTCACTACCGACAAAGCTTTAATTTCCAAGAAGTGATTCCCATTGCTATCTCTTCTTTTATTGCAGTTCCTTTTGGAGTAATAGCATCCGATAAAATAGATGATCGATTGGTATTGGACTTTTTAGGGTTTGCGATCGTATTTTATGTTTTATATTGCTGGTTTACTCCGCGCTTGCCAGAAGTTAAAGCTCCGGGATGGGGATATTTTGCTGGTTTAACATCCGGTTTCTTCTCAGGAGCTTACAATGCTTGTGGTCCACCGTTGATTATGTACGCCAATTCTTGTCAATGGGATCCACAAGAGTTTAAGAGTAACATTCAAGGTGTGCGGATTTTTAGCATGATTTTAGCGGTTGTTGCTCATGGGTTTAATCACGATCTGACTTCACAGGTTTGGAAGCTATTGATTCCAGGAATTCCAAGTGTATGTTTGGGAGTAGGTGCTGGCATTTTTTTGTCGAAGTACCTCAATCCTGAGATTTTTCAAAAAGTTGTTCTGGTTTTGTTGCTGATTATGGGAGTTAAGATGTTCTTTTGAAATTTTTCTATATTTATCTACTACTCCACCACAAAGAAGATTACAGGTGGAGAGTAGATAAAACAAGGAGGCCCCTTTAATAAATATACTGATTTTGAAAATAATACTTAAATTCAATCACGTTATTAGAGGGATCGAGAAGTGCGGCAGTGAGGTGCTTTTCCGGTTTCTGTGCAAACCGCATAGATGGTTCTTCCAAAAAACGAACCCCATATTGTTTTGCCGATGCGATGGCTCGATCGTAACTTGATTTTTCCAGAAATGTTCGTCCAAAATGGCGGGGGTACATTTTTGGATTGTGCTCGATTTCATCCGGTGCTAGATGACATACTAGTTGATCTCCAAAAAAATCTAAGGTAACTCGATCGTCATATTCTCTTGCAACCCGACATCCCAATATTTCGGCATAAAAATGTTTCGCAGCTTTCAAGTCATGGGTGGGAATCGCGAGGTGAAAGATACTATTTGGATTGTTGTTACTTAATGTCATCGGATTGACTTCCATTTCTAATTAAACATCCATTCATTTCGATCGTTCTTATGAAAAGTTTCGATTGTATCACTTCGCAAACCCAGCCTCAAAGTTTCTAAGGGAATTACATCATCCACTGCAATATTTCCCAGATTGACGAGGTGACCAAATTTTTTAATCGACCAAACTTGCTGTTCTTTTTGAGGCGCTTCAAAGATCAGATCGTTGAAGTCTATCTGAGAAATAATTTCATCAATCAATCCAAAGCGAACTTCCCCATTATTACGATAGATTCCTGCTGTACCGCTTTCACGAGCTTCAGCGACAATTTTCCAAGCTCCCGCAGCTAGTTCAGCTTGAATATTTTCGATCCAAATATAGGGAGGAATAACTTGTTCTGGATTTTTGCTACCCACTTCAGATAAGACGATAAAATCCCCAGCTAATTCTTCAATATAGCGACACTTTTTATCTTGGGGTAGTTGGATAGAACCGGTTGAGATTTCAACGTGCGTTATGTTAAAGTCCTGAAGATATTTGCGAAATTGATCAAATTTGTTCTGAAGCACAGCAATCTCGAAAAAAGTTCCTCCAAAACAGAGGTTAATACCAAAGCTTTGATATAAGTTGATTTTTTCACGTAAATTTTGAGTTACATAACTCGTTCCCCATCCTAATTTTATAAAATCAATATAATTAGCACTAGTTTCTAGTAAATCTTGAGCTTGTCGCAAACCAATTCCGCGATCTATAACATGAGTAATTCCCGTATTTCTAGGTTTATTTGTCCGCTGAGGTAAATTAAGAAAACTGGGCATATTGATAGTATCGATATTTTTTTCTGTCGTGAAAGTCATAATTTTATAAATAAATTTTACTTTCATATTTAAAAAAAACATACCATAAAAATTATCCCCAAATAGGAATACGATAGTTTTTCTTTTCGTTTATATGCTTAAGGGAGGGTTAAAATTACAGATATTTGAATAGAATTTGTTAGATAATTAATCTCATTAAATCATAAGAAATAGAAGTATTCCCAAAAAGTATCAGGGCATTTTAACTGATTACATCAACCTCCGATCATTCTCAATTATTACAAATCCTTAGCCTTTAGAGTTCATCCGAGTTTAATATCAATCTCACTTCCTCATATTTAAACTGAAAAAAAACTCTGCGCGCCTCCGTGCTTCCCTCAGCGTCACTCTGCGTTTAAAAACCTATAACTCCCCAAACTTTGGACTCCACCAACCCTTAGCAGTATTAAAATAAACGGCTTCTTTGTGTTTCTTATCTTTCCGTGAATTGGGATCCGAACAGCGCAACATAGTTTTATTTTGTCCGTCTTTTATATAACGGTATTCTTCCAAGGGTTTCTTACATACAGGGCAGGGATATTTAGTTACTTTTCCTGGAGGCTTTTGAGGCGCTGTAGTTTTATCTTCTTTTGAACGTGGAGGTTGCCAACTTTTACTGTAATCGCTCCAGAATAAAACCACGTTTTCACAACCGCTAACACATTTAAGAAAATACTTCTTTTTAACTTTATTACTCTTAATCTTCGCTAAATGATTATTACACTGCGGACAGCGAGTTCTCGACCTATCATATTTACGTTCCGCTGAAGGATAATTTTTATTACCATTTGACAATCGGGCAACGGGTACAGTTTTCGCTTTTACTAAAGCTGGAGCAAAATAATCTTGATTCCAGCTTGTTAGATATTTCTGCCAAGGTTGTTTTCCCGAAGCTATGCGATCGAGGGCATCCTCCATTTTGGCAGTAAATTCTGTTTTTAATAAATCTGGTAAAGCTTTCTGTAAAAAGTCATCTACCTCTAGACCTAAATCTGTCGGTTGTAAATTACTTTTTGTTAATTGGACGTAACCGCGTTTTTTCAAAGTTGCGATCGTGGGAGAATAGGTACTGGGACGACCAATTCCTTTACGCTCCATTAATTGGACTAATTTTGGTTCGCTGTAACGTGGTGGTGGTTGAGTTTTTTTCTTTTCATGACCAGCGTTTTCTAAAGTTAATATTTGCCCTTGTTGTAAACTGGGTAAAATAGTATCTTTACTTAAATTTGACCAGTATTTTGCATAGCCGAGAAACTCTACTACCTGTCCCCTGGCTTGCCAAAGTATTTCACCAGATTTGATGATTACCAGGGTTTTACGAAGTTGTGCAGCACGACATTGGGAAGCAACCGCTCTTTTCCATATCAATACATACAAGTTAAACTCATCTGAAGAAAGCTCAACTCGTAACTCGACGGAAGGACGAAATATATTAGTGGGACGAATCGCTTCGTGGGCTTCCTGAGCAGTTTTATTACTACGATGCCTTACCGTTTGATTAGGTACATTCTGCGGATCTTTTTGCTCTAACCACTTACGTACGCTGGCACAGAACTCGGGACTCAACATGACCGAATCGGTCCGCATATAAGTAATTAAACCAGCTTCATACAGCTTTTGTGCTACCTGCATGGTTTTTTCTGGTGCAAACTTTAATCTTGAACCAGCAGCTTGTTGCAGGGTAGAAGTAATAAAAGGTGGAGGTGGTTGACGATTGGTAATTTTTCCTTCATATTGCACGACTTGATGGGGATGATTTCGCGCTTCATTTACTAAACCTCCGGCTTCAGCTTCGGAAAGCACGCGAGTGGATTCGGTGGTTGCTGATTTCTTGAATACGGTATCATCATTCGCTTCAGTTTCTTGCGGCGTTGTTGCTGAATGAGAATTTACCATCCCCTTGTAAAAAGCCCGGAATCCTTCAGCATAATCTACCCAAACACTCCAATAATCTTGGGGTACAAAAGCCAGTATTTCTCTCTCGCGCCGACAAATTAAATGTAGGGTTGCACTTTGAACTCTTCCTACACTCTTTGCACCATTATTCAAAGCCCAAACTAAGGGACTTCCTTTGTATCCAACTAATTTATCTAAACAATCTCGACACAATCCAGCACCAACTAAATTAGCATCGAGTCTTCTGGGTTTAGCTACAGCAGCTCGCACCGCAGCTTCTGTAATCTCGGTGTAGATAACCCGTTTTGGTTCTCTTAATCCCAAAGCTTCCTTGAGGTGCCAAGCAATGGTTTCCCCTTCTCTATCGGGATCTGTTGCCAAAATTACTTCATTAACCTGTTTCGCCGCAGCTTTTAACTTATTAATAGTCTCCTTGGCTTGCTGATTCCTGGGAATGTAACGACACCGCACATTATTCCCATCCATAATAAAGCCCAAAGAATCCTCACCTTCATTGCTGAGTTCTCGAATGTGTCCACAACTAGCAAGAACTTTCCATTCGCTTCCCAAGATTTTACTCAGCTTTTTTACTTTACCGGGAGATTCGACTATCAGCAGACGTTTGGGCATGACTCCAATGGGTTGAGATGCAACTTGAAAAAGGCTTATGAGTTTTTATATTACATTTATAGTACAGTTGTTGTGAATATTCCGATTTTGATTAAAAAATTTAACAACTAATTTCAATCTATAGTAGAGCCTGTGCTGATGCTTCCCCATCACGAGGAGATACAATTCAACGATCTTTGCAGCAAGCATTTTTTGCGTCAAGGCTTCTCATAATTTTTTTTTTAGAAGAAAAAAAATCTAATGGGTGCCCGTCAGTTTTGTTGAAAATATTGAATACCCATTAAGGAATTGGTAGAGACTATCTGCAATTATTAACAAACCTGATTTTCCTCTAAACCGGGTTTCTCTAAATCATAAATTCTCAGAAATTATATAGGACTTCTGTACTTGCCATTCCTTAAAGAAAAATGAAAACTATTAGAATCAGGCAGTATTTTAATAAGAAATGTTAAGCTAACTTCGTTCGAGCTTCTATCTAAAGTATTAGATATGTGACTTACGTCAGCCTGTATGCCTTTCGATAGATGATTGAAAGAAACTAAATAGTTAAATCATAAATAGAAGCCGAAAGATAATTACAAAATATATGACTGTAAAGTTTATTTAATAAATGCTCATTTTCCCAGCCAACTTATATATACTTGATTTCCATGTAAGTTAAATATCTTGATCCCGCTGGGAATTAATAAATTATCGTTCGATTTCAATCTATTTATTGTACTTTGGAGGAAAAATAATGGCTCTGTCACACACCACCGATATGGGAAAAACTTACTCTTTGTTAATGATAAAAAGCTTTTTGATATGGACTTTTACACTGGCAGTATGCTTGCTGGTTGTCGGTTTTCCTTTAGTTGTTTTGATGGCCACAGTTGGATGTTTGCTTTCCATTGTTTTGCAATCGGTAATGCCTGCTAGCGCGGTTTTGGTTGTTGCAGGTAGCTTAATTATGTTTAATGTTATGGCAGTAGTAGTTGCTGCTGGGGTACTAACACTTCGAGGGGTTCATCCCACAGAAATTAAGTGGTTAAGCTGGTTGCATGGGGAAGAAGAAGAGTTAAATACAACTGTTTATGCAGCTTGTCCTTTAACTTGCGAAATAGAGTCTGCTCCATTGTGATATTAGATAGTAGCCATCACTGCTAAATTCGACAAACAGTGCATCTGCCCGGTTTCACCGGGTTTTTTCATTTTTGATTAAATCTATTTTTCTGTTGTTTTATTTTTTTTAGGATTTTTTTTCTAGTGCTTTGTCCCATTAAAATTGACGGGTTTTCTTATATACCCGCCTGGGACTATAAGTCCCCGCTCTTTTAGCTAAAGTCATATAAATATGACTAGAAAAATACTCATCAAAACGACTGGGGACAAAGCACTAGTACTCCGCCACATTAATTATGGTGGGTGAAAAGGTATGTCCTTAAGTCCCTTCGGGACGACCTCCGGTACGGACACGCTTCGCTAACGTAGTAGCGCTTGAGCGCATTATATTCTGGGATTAAGAGCGGAAGACGGCCCAACTACAAGCGCCTAGAGTTGCATCCGAAACCCTCCGCTCTATTTGCGATCGCAGTACATTTGCGATCGCAAATGTACGTTAAATTTTGCATAAGTACTTAGACCATGATTTAACTTTTAACTCAAATTACCATCCCCAACTACCGGGAATACCTTTAAATGGTCCAACGACATCGCTAGTTAATTAAAGTCAGCGAAGGAGTCACCCCCTCCACTGCTCTCCAGAACGGTACGTGAAACTTTCGCTTCATACCGCTCCTCAGTTTTAGGGCTAAATTCATTAGTACATCTTTTTGTTTTAGACCATTGTAGGTATGTCATCCACCCATATCCAATTCAATTTATTGAATTGTTCTCGAGTTTCTCCCACAGCTTTGCGCGCTTTGTGAGTTTTGATGGCTTCCCCGTCTGACCTAGATTTCAAATCGTGGCAATGTTTGTGAAGGAGTTGGAGATTATCGTATGTATCTTTCCCACCTGCTGCGGTGGGTTGGATGTGGTCGATTTCCCATATGTCTCCTTCTTTAAAGTTAAGATTACAGAATGGGCATTTTCCTTTTTGTTTTTTGAGTAGAGTTGCTGTTCGCTTTGGCATCTCTGGATGTTTTCCCATTCTGCTGCACCAGTATTGTAGATTCCCATCGTATGGGGAGAACTCACCTTTAACTTTTGTGTACTTCACGTTACATGAAATTTCACAATGTTTGGTTAGTTTTAATGGATTGTTTTCCTGTCTTGTGGAAAATGTCCATCTTTTTCCGTCAATGGTGTGCCAATACTTTTCGTACAGCCATCTCCTACCTTTATTGCTGTGTCGTTTTATGCCCCATTTCCAGAGTTTCCAGTATGTGATGTCCCATAACTTTTTAAAAGTTTTACTACTTTGAAAGGGTTTATAGTAGTTACACCATCCTATGATGATGGAGTTAAGCTTCTTGATTAGATTAGCTTGTTTACTGGCTCTATGACTATCTATTACCTTCTTTAATTCATTGTAGTGCCTTTTAATAGCTTCTTTTGATGGGGTTATTAAAGTCTTAAAACCCAGTATTTCCTTATTGGATTTTTTCCCGGAGACGCATTTACCCGCCTTATGTTGGTATATGTGAAAACCGAGGAAATTGAATCCTTTCTTTGTACCTTTGTATGGGTTCAAAGTGTGAACTATTTGGGTTTTACTTGGTTTTAGTTCTAACCCTATCTCAGACAGCCATTCAGATATGACGTGTTGACATTGTTTTACTACTTCTTCCCGTTCGTGCATTATCACAAAATCATCTGCGTATCGAATCAAGGAGATACTAAACCTTTTGGTTACTTTTGAGACCTGTGCGGACGGAGTTTCTTTTCTCCTAATATCTACTGTCTCTATGTACTTCTTGATTCTTTCTTCCATTCCATGTAAGGCAATATTTGCCAGTAAGGGGCTGATTGTTCCTCCTTGTGGTGTCCCTTCAAAGGTTGGGAAGAGTTCTTTTCCATCCATTACACCAGCCTTTAACCAGGCTCGGATTTGTCTCCGTAAGGTGGGGAAGGTATTGATTTTTTCTAGCAGTTTTTTATGGTTAATACGGTCGAAGCATTTTGCAATATCCGCGTCTAGAACATACTTAGGTTTTTTGTTGATACTTAAGTGAATTGCACTTATTGCATCATGACAACTCTTTCCTGGTCTGAATCCGTAACTGTTTGGCTCGAAACGAGCCTCCCATTCAGGTTCTAATGCCATTTTTACCAGAGTTTGTAAGGCGCGTTCGTGTATGGTGGGTATCGAGAGTGGACGTTTTTCATCACTTCGGGGTTTTGGTATCCAAACTCTTCGGGTTGGTTTACTATTATCTGTTAGTTTGAGTTGTCCTATGAGTGCTAGACGTGCTTCTGGGGATAGGCTTTTAATCCCGTCCACTCCTGCTGTCTTTTTGCCTCTGTTTTCTTGTGTTACCCTACGAACTGCTATGGCTTTAGCAGACCAAGAATTTAGTAGAAGCTTCTGGAGTTTTGTGCATAAGATAACATCGTCACGCTTAGATGCTTGATAAATTCGCTTTTGTAACTTGAATGTTCTCCTCTCTAGCTTACGCCAGGGGATTTCATTCCATTCATACATCGGTGTAAAATCCGTGTTCATGACATTTCATTACTACTCGTGTCTTTAACTTCCCTAAAACCGTGATTCCGTCAGCTTATCTTCATCATTACAATGAAGCGTTTGCTTAAGAATCAATCTTTCCTAAACATCACCTGCGCGGGAGCAGATGTTTCGTCTTGGTTGACTACTTAAGATTTCGACCGATTCTCAAGAGTGATATCTAGGTTACTTCGTTCCTAATAACCATTATTTTGTCCACTTTAGGATGATACTTTCCGCCTGCTTTCGGGAAGTGCATATCTTGTAGTATGGAACACCCAAGATTCCCTTAGTTTTTGACCTTTTGGTTCGCCTAGCGTAGTCAATCTCTTTTCGCTAGTCACGGTTGAAGACGGTTCAGACGTATCTTCGCTTTCGCTATCCATATGGACTTGCTCAGTCTGCTTTGACCTTGAGATTAGGTATGCTTTGACCTTTCATCCCCGCTTTACGGATTGATGACCATTCTCTACCGTAGGGGAAGTGCTTTTATCCCTGCACTTGGGAAGTAGGACTTTCACCTACATGGTTATTAAGTTGTCATTCTGATGAGGAATTAAAGTGCGAACAACCAATTTATAATGCCGGTTACTCATCAGAAAGCTAGTCATCCCCTTGCTTTAAACACAAGTTTCGACTAAACGAGTCGCACTCCAACCACCATACAAGTTACCTGGTTGCGGTTCTACCTTTTCACCGTTTACGTAGCAAGCATCCATTAGATCAGCATAAAAAGCGAGATAATCTTTGAGAGATACAAATGCAACGGTCGGGTTAGTATAAAACCAGGCTGCATTCTCTGCTTTTTTATCACCTACTTTAATTGTGTAATAACTAGCACGCCCTTTCCATTCGCAAAAACTAGATTGCGGTGTCTGGATGAAGTATTCCATTTTGATATCTTCTGGCGGAATGTAGTAAGTGGGAGGATGACTGGTTTCTAACATGCGCTTTGCTCTGTTAGTATCTACAATTGTCTCGCCGTTAAAGATAATTTGAATGTGTTTATCGGTATCTTCCAATCGAGGGGGACGTGGATAATCCCATACTGATTCTTGTCCGGGTTTGGGTTCTATAGGTTGAGGACGGAACATTTTGGATTTGGGAATGGGGCATTAGGCATTGGGCATTGGTTATTGGGATTTTTCCCATACCTGTAACAATACCTAGAGATAATATTAATGGAAAATGGGTACTAATTTGAGACATGAAATTGTAGAGACGTTGCATTGCAATGTCTCTACGTCAATAATTAGGCGGGCATTCTTGCTTGCACCACAAGAAAATTAGTTTTTGTTTAACGGAATTTATCGGGATTTAAACGGGTACCAGTCTGAGGTGTAGACTGAGGACGAGTTTTTTTAACGTTTCGCATTAATTTGCCGCTTCCACCATCTTCTTTGTCTAGGAAAGGTTTTAACTGAATGGCATCTCTTGATACGACGCGCTTTCCACCACCAATTAAGGTTCTACTTAAATCAATTACGTCTTCTAATCCGCCTCCTCTGTAAGTGTTAATGCCGATGGTTTGCTGTCCGCTATCTGCTGAAACGAGGTTTTGGAAAACGCCGTTGCGTACTTGGAAAGCGTCTCTACCGGGAGGAACTGTTAGTACTAATTGACAATCAGGGTTGGCTTCGGTAGTTACACACAAAACGTCATATCCATTTAAGGTTGCGGTGCGAAGTTCTAATAAACCGTCTGGACGATAAGTTTCTAGGCGTTGAGCAATGGTAAGGCAACGTCTTTGTTCATCCCAACCACCACCTAAGGCTTGGGGAGTAGCCCAAGCAAAGTATTGATTTGGCTGACTTTGAGGAGAATACATCACCGTATAGCTACCGTTATCCATTTGACAGCTAAATCTAGTTGCGGTGTCAACTGTTGTTGTTGAAGAAGAACTGCTTGTGGAGGTTGTGGTTGAGGTGCCGGTTGGGGTTGATGTACGGGTTCTGGTTGTGGTTGAGGTGCCTGTGGGGGTTGTGGTAGTTCTAGTACTTCCGCCGGTTGTGGGTACTACAACAGCATCGCCTGAGGAGTTGTATTGTGCCATTGCAGGGGAGTTACCGAATAATACTGATAATGCCAGACTGCTTAGAAATACTAACTTAAAAGGTCTAGATGACATAAATCATCCTCCTATAGAAATTGAAAGGGAGTTACTGATTTGTAGTGACGAAGATTTTTGTTAAATGATTCGGGAGTCTCGTCAAAAATAGTTTTCACTTTCGGACAAATCTACTTTATCTTTTTCAACAAGCACGATATCTAAGCTTATATTTGGCGGAGTCAACTTTTGCAATTCCTTCTCCACTAGCACGTATTGATGTATTTACTCGTATATTTACATCGTCACCACAGGCTGACCAGACGGGAGTTTTTACATTCTCGGTGATAATATAGTCCTGTTCTCCTTTGATTGTTCTTTGAATCCTTGGTCCACGTTCACCTGCAAAGAAATGCTCTGCGCTGAGTCTTCCAACGGTTGCGGGAGCAACATAACCGCGATAATCACCATTGAAAGAGACTTGAAAGCCTGTAGGAACTTTAATTGGAATTGCTAAGTTACAGTTTTTACGGCTGTCTTTCGGTGTACCCCCAGCGTTGGCGATGAATTTTTTGAATAGAATGCTTAACTCTTGACCATCAGGGCTAACCTGGACATTGGCAGTTCCATCTGGACAACCGCTTCCACCATAACTGACTCGAGTAATTTTAACTTTTGGTGCATCCTTTGATGCAACGTCTTGAATTGTAACTTTTGGTGCGTCGTTTGATGCAACCTCTTCAATTGTAACTTTTGGTGCATCATTTGGTATATCCTCTTTGACTGTAACTTTTGGTGCACAGGCGGACACAACAAAAGCAGCCATTACTGTGGCTGTAGCCAGAAAAGTTTTGACTAAATTAATTGATATTGTGCGCAAATTTTGACTATTCATGATTACTTGTTTATATCTGGGATTTAACAGTATAAACACAGATTATTTCAATCAAAAAGTGACAAAATTACAAAGATAATATTGACTTTGACAAAAATTAATAACTATAGCGATCCGTTTTGATTATTGAAAGAATGTTTGTGAAAGTTGCTAAAAAAATTGCGTTCGCACAAACTTTTCTATGGTGGAGGTTGTGCTAACGCAAATACATAGCTAGATTTATTCCTATCTATTTACTTAGACTCGATTTATACTGTTCGCTTTGTGACAAATAGAGTCTATCTTCACCTATTAACAAGAACGATATCTAAGTCTATATTTCAGAGCATGAGAAACATCAACGGAGTCAAGTGTGGCAATTCCTTTTCCACTAGCGGAAAGTGCTGCATTGACTCGCATATTTACTTTGTCACCACAGGCTGACCAAACCAAAGTTTTTATGCGATCGCGGACAGAATAATCCTGTTCACCTCTGATTATTCTGGTGAATCTTGGTCCACGTCGACCAGCAAAGAAATACTCTGCTCTGAGTCTACCACGGGTGCTTGGAGCAACATAACCGCGATAATCAAAATCGTACACGGAGACTTGAAAGCCAGGAGGAACTTGAATTGGAATTGCTAAGTTACAGCTTTTACGGCGATCTTTTGCTCTGCGCGCACTCGCATCCGCAATGAACTCATCGAATAAAATGCTTAATTCTTGACCGTCAGGGCTAACGGCGACACTAGCAGATCCACCAGGACAACCGCTACCGCCATACTTTGCATCAAGAATTCTCACTCTGTTAGCCAAAGCAGGTGCAACAGAAGCAGCCATTACTGTCGCTGTAGCCACAAATATTTTGATCAAATTAATTGATACTTTGCGGAAATTTTTACTATTCATGATAGGTTGCTTATATCCGAATATCTCAGTATAAACACAGTATAATTCCATAAGTAAAGCTATAATAAATACAATATTTATTCCTGTTTTCAGAAATAAATTAAGAATTGATAAATTAGTATTCGGCGAGTAAAATAACTCAATAAATACTTATAAAATTCCTCATAAATAAATAAAATTAGAGAATTTAACCTTCTGCTATCATATTTTTTTTATCCCAATAACGAATCTTCTCCCAACATCTTTCAAAGCCATAGAGAGGCATAAATATTTTATTTTTAGACTTAATAAAAAGAAGAAAAAACCTCTCCCCCGTGGGAGAGAATATAACCTCAATCTTTTGCTCTGTGGACAATTCAAAAATTAGAGGTGCTTAGCTTAATGGATTATTAATCGTTCTTTCTCAGATTTTTTACTATTGCTTAATAGAGATGGACTAAATCATTCAACTATCTTCTGTCTTTTTCTCATCACGTGGCTTTTTATCTTCGTCGTCTTTTTTCTCTTTTTTCTCTTCTCTTTCTTTCATTATTTGTTTAACTTTATCTTTGATTTTTTGATGTTTGGCTACTCCTTCGTAAGCGTAACGGTTGTAACTATTGGTAGTAATCAAACTTTCTAAATAATTTACCCTTTCAGCGCCTCCGGGGTGAGTCGATAACCATGTGGGAGGTAAGTTTTTCTGTTCGTCTCTCATGGTTACCATTAAGTTACGTAAGCCGTCAGCAGCGTAACCACCGGCTGTTAATAGCCGGGTTCCCAATCTATCTGCTTGACGCTCCATGTCGCGGCTGTAGTCGAAGGTGAGTATTCTGCCAACGGTTCCGCCTAGTGGAACGTACTGAGTAATGTTGGATATTAAGTTACCTTGAGTTACTAGTTGAAATCCGTGAGAAAGTACTACGTGAGCTAATTCGTGTCCAATTAATCCGGCTATTTCTGCTTCCGAATTTGTTTTGGCGATCGCACCGGTATGTAGGAAGATTTTACCGCCGGGTAAGGCGAAGGCGTTGAGGTTTTTATCGGGTATGACGAAGAATTCGTATTCAAATTCATTTCTTCCGGCAATTTTAGCTAGTTTTTGCCCTATTTCATTAATATATTCGTTTACTTCTTTGTCTTCAATTAATTCCATCCGCTTTTTAGCTTGTTTGGCTACGGAACGACCTACGCTTTTTTCTCCCTTTAACAGCATCATGGTAGAATCTAGGGCAGAAAAGGGACCAAGAAGACTACCTGTGGCAGCATAACCTACAACACCCGTAATTATATTGGCGATCGCGTTTCCTCTGGTTTCTCTACGGATATAAGAGGTGTATTTTTTCAGTTTCTCATCTGCAATTTGAGTGAATTCCTTGGCTTGGGGATTTTCGGGGTTGAGAATGGCAAATTGACGCGCCGCTAAGGAGGCTTGCATCCATTTTTTCTCGTCTGAAAGGGCTTCTACTCTTACTTTTACCAATGAGGCTTGGTCGGGATAAAGGGATGTGGCTCTTTCAAGTACTTCTAAAGCTTTTTTCTCTTGACCGTATTTTTTCAGAGATTGAGCATATTTTATATTACCCGGAATGAACTCGGGATAGTTTTCAACTAAAAGTTTTAATGGTACTAAAGTTCTAGTTCGTAAATTAGTGGCGATTCCCGCTTGTGCTTCTCGCCAATAAACTTTACCCGCTGGTGATAATTTTGCGGGGTTTACTATAGCTTCAGTTGGTGGTTGTATATCGGATGCATTTGTAAAAGGTTCTTTAGCTTCGCGGTATATTTTTTCAGCTTCAGCTATTTTTCCCGCTTGGTAAAGCTTGTCTGCTTCTATCAGTTTTTTCTGACGAGCGATTTCTTCGGGAGTGGGCTTTGCTTCTGCTTCTGATTCTGCTTTTTCTGCTTCCGGTTTTTTGGTATTGCTCTCGGAGGGGTTAGATGATTCTGGTTTTTTGTTATCGGTAGATTCTGAAATCGTTTCTGTTTTGGGAGTTTTGATAATTACAGCAGGTTGCTGAGCAACTGTAATTTGAGGAGATTGAGTCAAGATAATCAAGACAGAAGACAAGAGCGAGAGTAATACCCACTCGGCTGAGATAATCAATGACATCCATTGATTATTCATAGCAAGTTTTTTATAGGAGGCG
>JBCBQE010000058.1:0-14407 GCA_039820385.1 Cyanobacteria bacterium J06635_10 | reverse complement strand
TCAACAGGAGGTGCTGCAACAAAAGCGATGATGAAACAGGTGATTGCGGATAACAGTGTAGGAATCATCAAAACACCGAACCAACCGATGTATAAACGGTTGTTGGTGCTAGTGATCCATGCACAGAACTGTTCCCACGCAGAAGCGCTTTCGCGTCTTTGTAATGTGGTTGTCATGGTTCGGATAATTGCTTTTTATCTGTCTTATAATCAGGCGTGATTTCTCTTGCCTGTTATTAATACTATACATTAGTTAATTCACTTAGGAGCATTTACTCACATTTATATTAATTATTGTAAATATAATCTGAGCTTATCAGATTTGATGGTGGTTAGTTGTTAGTGGTTAGTAGAACAACTATTTTGATAGTGGTTAATTATTAGTTGTTAGTGGTTAGTAGAACAACCATCAACCATCAACCATCAACCATCAACCATCAACTAGATCAAAAATCAAAATATATATAAGGTAATCGACCTTCAGGAGCTAAAATCCAAACAGCCCAGAGGCATAGTGGTATGAATAATAATTTCAGATGCCAATTTAGCTGTAGTCTGAGGCGATTGCTTAAGATGTAAGCGATCGCCATAGCAGTTGCAATAGAAATTAATAAAACAGCTAGTTGATATTGACTAATATTAAGGGCTTCGACGTAGACTTTTTGGGCAAATTGTGCATCAGCAGAACGGCCCCACAAGTGGGTAAATACTAACCAGGAGTCTTGTAGGTTAGGTAAGCGGAACCATATCCATGAAGTAAAAACCATTAACTGAGTAATTAGCCAAGCTAAAGTTATTCCGACGGGATTTTGCCAGAAATTTTCTAGAGGCTCGAATCGATCGCTAATAACATCAGTTAGACGATGCACCACTAGTGCTAAACCGTGGAATCCACCCCAAACAATCCATCCTAAGGCTGCATCGTGCCAAATTCCGGCTATTAGCATCACGATCGTTAAATTCAAGCAGGTGCGAGCTAAACCCCTACGGGAACCACCGAGGGGAAAGTAAAGATAATTGCGCAGCCAATCACCTAATGTCATGTGCCAGCGTCGCCAAAAGTCAGCAATACTAGTGCTGAAATAGGGATGGTTGAAGTTTTCTGGCAACAGTAAACCGAAGAGTAAAGCACTACCGCGAGCAATATCTACATAACCGCTAAAATCTAAATACAGTTGTAAGCCGTAAGCGAAAGTAGCTAACCATAGATCGACGCTACCGGCTCTTTGTAAGCTACTGAAACATAAATCTACAAAAATTCCCAAGTGATCTGCTAAAAGTGCTTTTTTAAACGCTCCTCTAGCAATTAACCATAATCCTTCAGCAATAGTATCGGCATTAGGAAACTTGAGAGTATCAAATTGATTGGCTAAATTATGGTAACGAGTAATTGGACCAGAAATTAGTTTAGTAAAGAAGGATTTATAACTAGCAAATGTAATAAACTGTTCTGAAGCAGGAGCGCCACGATAAACATCAACTAAATAAGCAATGCACTCAAAAGTGAAAAATGAAATCCCCAGAGGTGCTATTGCTTTAAAAGCGTTTACGTTGTCAGGATTAGTGCTATTGGGGTTGAAGAAGTTAAATAAAGGCGGTAAATACTTGAATCCAAACAGCAGCACAATATTGAAAATAATCCCCAGCCATAAAACCTGTAAACGGCGGCGATTCCAATCAGCTTGAGCAAATTGCCACTCTTGATTAGAAATGCGCCAATCAAGAGTATGTTTTCCGGGGGAAGTATTTTGCCCTAGGGCTAACCCCAAACGAAAATTGATAAAAATCAGCGTCAACAACAGCGGAACATAGTAAATTTGGTTAGACGCATAAAATATGATACTGGCAATTAATAAAGTCCATAGTCGCAACTTTTGTTGTTCTACAGACCAATAAATTCCCAATACACTGAGTAAAAATAGTCCGTATCCAAACGAAATAAAGTTCATTTAAATCAGTGAACAGTGAACAGTGAACAGTGAACAGTTATGAGTTTAGAATTTTCTTCCCCCTCTTCTCCTCTCACTTAGCGCTCCAGGGAATCATTGGATCTTTGGCGAGTTTTTTTGATACTTCGTATGCGCCGTAACGATTGAGGTGACTGGGATCGGAAAAGTATTCGTTTGCTTTTAACCATATTTGACTTAAGTCTCGGTAAACGAAATTAGGGCGGCTTGCCAAACCAACCATGTATTTTTCAAATTCTTGTTCGTATTTTTGACGAAAATTATCTAAATACTCTGCTGTCAAGGGCATATTTACGAACACTACATTTATATTTCGGGACTCAGTGTAATTGAGTACTGCTTGCAAAGCTGCGTTTTGCTCGCCAACTAAATCAAAATTTTGATAGTCTCGATCGTAATTACCCCCAACTTTTGGGTGTTTTTTATAATAAGTCTTGGGGTTAAAACGGATGGATAAAGGTAAAAATCCATCAAAGTCTACTGCATAATTGGAAACATCTTCATCTAGAGTTGTTAAATATGAAGCAGAATTTTCTCCAGAAAGAGCGCTGATTATGGGTAGAGATTTGAATATTTTTTTGAACTGAATTTTTAATAGATCGCGTTTTTCGTAAGAACTCGAAACTGTGGCAAATCCTTCATTTAACTTGTCGTTAATCACTTGATAGCCATTACTTTTTTGTTTGGCAATTTCTGCTTCTTTGGCAGTTATTGGGGAAGTATCAGTGTCCTCAAGTCTGGCTAGTGATGTTTTTAATGCATGTTGATAACCTGGTGATGCCTCAATTGCGGCAAAAGTGTTATCTTTTCTACCGCTATTAAAAGCACGAGAACCATCTGCCCAAATAATTGTCTTTGGTAATTCTTCTGGTTGGAGTACGCGACGAATTATAAAATCGACAATTTGTGCTGTAGCGCCGTTAATACCAAAGTTAAATATATCAACATCAGAATAACCCTGTGAAGCCAAACCTTTAGAAAGCGCATCTGGATCTACACCTCTTAGAGCACGAGAGGAACCGATAATTAATACATCGGGTGGCTCGCCATTTTTTGCCAGACGCTGTTTGTATAACGCTAATTGTTCGTCTAATTGGCGAGAATTAAAACTTGGCAGTGGCGATCGCGCTGCTAAGAGAATAGCGGTTGCAGTTGCTTTACCTCGCGATCGTTTGTTTTGGCTGGTGAAGCCAGAAGCGTTAAATGCTGAGTTGGAATTGGGTAGCGATCGTTCTTGGGTGGCGTTGGCGAGAAATGCCGTTGTTGTTTCTTCTTTCGTGGTAATTGCTGGTGGTACTCCGGCAATTTTGGGAGTTGGGGGTGTTAAGGAAGTCAAAATTTTACCCAGTACCCAATCAGTTTGTAAAGTCAGCAATAATCCCAGGCTACCCCAAATTAAAGCGACGCGACGTACAGATAATCCTGAACTTGATTCGGATGGCTGCTGCTTTTCAACAAATAGCTGGGTTCTCAAAAACCAGTTTTTGACAGTTTCACCCCAATCGAGAGCTACATCAGTAACAAAAGTATGAATTTCTTCGGTGGTTAAATCTGGACGTAATACCGCTTCGCTGTCGTCGGGTAACAGTTCCTCTACGTAGGCGGAAGTCGCGGCAAATTCTGGAGTCGCTTCCGGTACTACCCGTTGACGCTGCTTGAAATCCTCACCAAATTGCCAAAACGGCTTTTTATTACCAGCTCGCCGTCCGTAAACGCGCACTCCTCCAAGCTCGGACAATTGCAAATGTCTAATAAAATTAATCACTTTGGGAGCTACTTGTTTGCGTGCCGGACATACTGGTGCATCGCACATAATGTGTAATAAATCTTGTTTTTTCACCAAAATTACGCGAATACCGCCAGTTTTTAAACGCCTTTCTAAGTCGGGATTGAGCAAGCGTTGCAGTAAAAACGTAATGGCTTCGATGTCCCCGGAATTGGCTAATTCCATTGGGGATGTGAACAAGGCAGGATGTTCTTTAGCTGGTAAAGACAACCAATCAATCCAAGCTGGTTGAGTATCCGTTGCTGTTTTTTGTCCGTAAATGGCTGCCGATATTATCCCTTGAGGGGCTAATGTTTCTAAAGTAGGGACAATTTGATCCAAACACAATGTTTTGGCGGGAATTACTCCCTTGGAGGAGGCATTATAAGTTGGAATACAAAATATATGTAGCGTCTCGTCTTGTAAAGAAGCTTGTACCTCTATTTTTGAATTAGCAAATTCAAGATTTAACAACTTGACAATTGCTTGCACATCTCCCCAGCGTGCCCATTCTTTGAGCATTACCTCTGGGGGAGTCAAATCAATCAATAACAGCCAATCTGGTTGAGTTTCGCCGACAACCTGTGTAGAAATGACTGCATCTTGATAACCACGAAGTTTAAGATTTCGTAACTTAGTGGCGACTGGTTCTGCAATTAATGATGGGTCTGGCGTATAATTTGACTGACAAAAAACCCACAAACGACTTTTATTTTGGTTCGTATTATAGTCAGGTTTTTGCTGTTTAACTTTGACTTGGACTGCTACACCCAAAGTACTCAGCGTTTCGCTGAGATAGCGAGCAATAGCGCCAGGATCTCCTTGGCGAGCTAAACTTTCATTAGATAAGATTAGCGCTCCACCGGGAGGCACATTGCGATTATCTGCTCTTAAAAGTGCAAGACTTACTTCTTCTAAGTGCTTGTCGATTTGATTTAAGTAAACCTTATGGCACCATTCGGGGCGTTTTTCGCTTTTTTTCTTTCCGTAAACGAAAACTTGGTATATTGAAGGTTGTTCGCTGTGCGCTAAAGCATCTAAATCTGTTTGCTGTAGCGCTTTGAGCAGATCGGATAAAGTGTCCCAACGAGGAGGGGCTTTATGTGATTCGCAAAGAATGTGCAGGTCATTTCCTCGCAACCGGACTTTTACCCCTAAAGAGTTGATCCCAGTTGCTTGACTTACCCACTGCGCTAGTGATTGTTGGGTTTCTCTGATGGCTGTTTTCATCTGTTGTTGACGAACAGGGATTGGGCGGATGCAGTTACTGGGCAACAGCTAGTAAACTAGAGCTATCGCAATTTATATTGCTCGGTCGGTTTTTTTAACATTTTTGCGATCTCATTGGTTTTTTTATGTAGTGATTTAATTTGCCCATATTAACTTCGTAAAGAAACTTATAGCTTGCCGAACGTAAAGTTTTGTGTTTTATCTAACTTACCTTACAGCAGTCAAAAATATCTATGTCAACTGGATCCGTTAATTCTAAATCATCTTCATCCGAATTAAATCTGGGTTTATTTTCAATTCCCCAGTCTGTCATATTGCAAGCAGGTACCGTTTCTGTCTTAACATTAGTGTTAGCAGAAAAAGCCACCCGTGAAGCACTGATAGCCCTAGGAGAAGCAAGCGAAGAACTATTTCGAGGCGAACGCCTACCCATACTTGATTTTCCGACTTCCAATTCTACAGATTAAAGTCCCGAACGCAGTTTTTCCGCAAATCTTGCCCCGTCGTTGGGTGGAAGTTTCATCAAATGTGGGTGCACAACCACTAAAAAATAATAAACAGTAATCAGTTCTATTACTAGAGAGGATATGAGTACCGTTTTATACCCTTCGACTCAGGCTATGAATATATATCCCGCGTCAGATTTGTTTTTGCGCCATCGCTTACAAATCGTCGAGGAATTGTGGGAATTAGTTCTCCGCGAAGAATGCGGACAACAAATGGTGGATCTGCTCAAAAAATTACGCGATTTATGTTCTCCGGAAGGACAAGCAACTGATAATCAAGCTGATTCAGTACTTAACTTAATTGAACAATTAAGTATTAATGAAGCAATTAGGGCAGCGCGTGGATTTGCTTTGTATTTCCAGTTGATAAATATCATAGAACAGGACTACGAGCAACAGCAGCAATTAACTCGCTACGAAGATGAGGAAGCAGTAGAGCAAGAAACTTTACCCGATATCATTTATTCGAGCAACCAACAGCAAGAGGATATTCATCTCAACAACAAAGTTGATGCAGATTTACGAGCCAAAAATTGGCAAGCCAAACCCAATACAAAGGACAAAGGTACCTTTGCCGAACTATTTCCCAAGTTATTTAAACTCAACGTTCCACCGGGACAAATTCAACGGTTAATTGAGCAATTGGACGTGCGGTTAGTGTTTACAGCTCACCCCACTGAAATTGTCCGTCCAACCATCCGAGATAAGCAGCGACGAGTGGTAAATTTACTGCAAAAACTCGATGCATCAGAAAAGCCTTATGGAAATATAACCGTCGGAGGATATTCTTGGGAAACAAATCAACTGCGCAGTCAATTACTCGAAGAAATTCGTTTATGGTGGCGTACTGACGAACTACATCAGTTTAAGCCCAGCGTACTTGATGAAGTAGATTATGCGCTGCACTACTTCCAAGAAGTATTGTTTGAAGCGACTCCTCAACTGTACGAACGTCTGAAATATGCTTTAAATTCAACCTTTCCCAGACTTGAGCCACCAATTAAAAGCTTTTGTAAATTTGGTTCTTGGGTAGGTTCCGATCGAGACGGGAATCCATCGGTAACACCAGAAATAACTTGGCAGACGGCTTGCTATCAACGCCATATGGTGTTAAATAAATACATCGATGCGGCTACCGGATTAATTGAATTATTAAGCGTATCGCTGCACTGGAGCGATGTTCTACCGGATTTATTAGAATCCCTAGAAATCGAACAATCCCAGATGAGCGAAGTTTACGATGCATTAGCTTTACGCTATCGTCAGGAACCTTATCGGTTAAAACTCGCTTATGTAGTCAAGCGATTGGAAAATACACGGGCACGTAATTCGGCATTGTGGAAGCGCGAAATCATCAAAGATGACAAAGCCCCAATTTACCGTTCTGCTTCTGAGTTTTTAGCAGATTTGAGGTTAATTCAACGCAACTTGTCAGAAACCGGCTTAAAGTGTCAGCAGTTAGAAAATCTCCTGTGTCAAGTAGAAATTTTTGGCTTTAATTTGACACAATTAGACGTTCGACAAGAATCAACTCGTCACAGCGATGCAATCGGCGAAATATTAGCATATTTGGGGATTTTAGAGACAAGTTACGACGAACTATCAGAATCAGAAAAAATTGCTTGGTTAATAGGAGAATTACAAACTAGACGGCCTTTAATACCAGCACAGTTACCGTTTGGAGATAAAACCAACGAAATCGTTGAAACAATGCGGGTAGTGAATTCGCTGCAACAAGAATTTGGTTACAACATCTGCCAAACTTATATTATCAGTATGTGTCGTTCCGTCAGCGACGTACTGTCCGTATTGCTATTAGCCAAAGAAGCAGGACTTTACGATCCTGGAACCGCCGTAGGTACAATCCGAGTAGTTCCCCTGTTTGAAACGGTGGAAGATTTACAGCGTTCGAGACAAGTCATGGGAGAGTTATTTTCCCTGCCCCTGTATCGCGCACTACTTGCAGGAGGATATGCAGCCTATGAAGAAGATAAGGAGACAAAAAACCATGAAGTTAGTTCTTCTCCTCTGAATCCGAACTTACAAGAAATCATGTTGGGATATTCCGACAGCAATAAAGATTCGGGTTTTCTCAGCAGTAATTGGGAAATTCATAAAGCTCAAAAATCGTTACAGCAAATCGCGGAAGAATACGGTTTAAACGTACGAATATTCCACGGACGGGGTGGATCCGTCGGACGTGGTGGCGGACCCGCTTACGAGGCGATTTTGGCACAGCCAGGTAAAAGTATCAACGGACGGATCAAGATTACCGAACAAGGGGAAGTTTTAGCCTCCAAATACTCCTTACAAAACTTGGCATTGTACAATCTCGAAACCATCACCACCGCAGTAATTCAAGCCAGCTTACTGCTACGCTCCGGGTTTGACGACATCCAACCCTGGAACGAAATCATGGAAGAATTGGCAGCGCGATCGCGTGCTCATTATCGGCATTTAATCTACGACCAACCTGATTTTATCGACTTTTTCAATCAAGTTACCCCCATCGAAGAAATTAGTCAGTTACAAATCAGTTCTCGGCCAGCCCGTCGCCCATCGGGTAAAAAAGGATTAAGCAGTTTGCGGGCAATTCCTTGGGTATTTAGCTGGACGCAAACCCGATTTTTGCTGCCTGCATGGTACGGAGTCGGTACGGCTTTGCAAGAATTTTTAAACGAAGCCCCCGACGAACACATACAGTTACTGCGGTGTTTTTACAGTAAGTGGCCATTTTTCAAAATGGTGATTTCCAAGGTAGAAATGACCTTAGCGAAAGTCGATTTACAAATGGCGCGACATTATGTAGAGGAACTATCTAAACCTGAAGATAAAGAACGCTTTTATCAAGTTTTCAATCAAATTTCCAGCGAATACCATCTGACAAAAAATTTAGTCTTAGAAATCAATGGAAACGAAAGACTTTTAGATGGAGACCCAGTTTTACAGCGTTCGGTACAATTGAGAAATGGTACTATTGTACCTCTAGGATTTATTCAGGTATCCTTACTCAAGCGTCTGCGCGACAGCAAAAACAATGCCACCTCTGGAGTAATTCATTCCCGTTACAGCAAAGGAGAATTACTCAGAGGCGCACTGTTAACTATTAACGGCATTGCTGCTGGCATGAGAAATACTGGTTGATTTTGGAGTAAGGAGGATCTCGCGGAGCTCGCGGAGTGAGTAGTGAGGAGCTCGCGGAGCTCGCGGAGCTCGCGGAGTTATTAATTATAAATTTTCTAGTCCCTCTCCCCATCTCCCCATCTCCCCATCTCCCCATCTCCCCATCTCCCAATCTCCCCATCTCCCAATCTCCCCCTACCCTTCGGGAACATCTTCGATGAACGGGTTGCGCCACTTGCTACAAGTCGGGGAACCCTAGCCGAGCAGTGGCTTACCATCTCCCCCTACCCTTCGGGAACATCTTCGATGAACGGGTTGCGCCACTTGCTACAAGTCGGGGAACCCTAGCCGAGCAGTGGCTTACCATCTCCCCATCCACTCAATGAACAAAAAATCATCAAAAAAACGATTACTAATTTGTACTTTCCTAGCCCTTGCATCGGGTTTTTTCGGCGGTTATGTCGGCGGACAAATCAGCTTGCAAGCCCACAGTGAAAACTGTGAAAATCAACGTTGGGGGTTATTTAGAACGGGTTGTAAAGTTGTAATAGCGCCAGGTGCAATGTGGCAAGGTAGCACTACCGGAATCTGGACTAGTAGTATATTGGGTGCTTTTTTTGGTGGTTTACTAACGCGGAAGGATGATAAATGAGAAATGGGGTTTAAGAACACGGGGAAAAGGGGTAGAACGGTAGTAGACAGTAGAGAATTTATAACTCTTAACTGCTAACTTCCACGCTCTTAATTTTTCCCCTAGGAACCTCCGAACTTGACTTCTTCAATGAAAGCGCTGAGGGATCTGTAGACTATTCCAGCTTTCCCAAGAACTACTATTGGTGTCAAAACATCGCCACGAACCGCTAACTGAATCTTGATAACAAAATAAACTGCGTTCGCTGGCTTGGAGGTTTTCGGTAAAATAGTATACAATATCTCGGAAAGGATAAGTTTTGCGGCTTAATCGCTTCGCTACAGCTTGATTAGGGCATTCAACAATGAATACTGGCTCGGAATCTATATAGCCTAAAGAGAATATACACATCCTTAAGATGGCTCTCAGCCAGCTTTCAGAGTTTTCAAAACATTTATCAACAATTGTATTGCTTAAAGCTCTTTCTAGTTTACGGTTTTGTTTATCGGGAATACGATGCTCTGACATAGCGTCACCATATTGCTAAAGCATTGCTTTGAGATTAAACTATAAGCTCTATGAGTGACAAGCGCCTAGGGAAAATTACGGCATCGGAAAGTTTATTTTAAGGTCTATAGCTTGTATCTCAAAGGCTTGTATGCTAAAGGTTAAAGCCCTTAGGTTCTATTGTAAATTATTGGGAATATTTGGGTGAAGGGTTCCCATAAGATTTTTTTTCTTCTAAAAAAAATTCTTATGGGTGCCCGTAAGGTGTTGATGGATAAATATTTAAGTTGGACTACCAGGAAAATGCGGCTTTGGTGAGAGCCTTTCGGCTTTAGCCAAGGAGTGAAACGCGCCACGCAAGGTTTCAACCTTTCGTGTTTCTTATTAAAGTTTCAATAATTTCGCTGGGGCTTGTTTCTCTTACCTTAGCTTGTTCTTTTAACCACGCCCAAGAACTGGGGGTAATACTAATAGTCCGTTTTTCTTTAACCTCATCGTAAATTAACGGAATATTTTTTTGACGTTTTATCTTTTTCTTTGTTGACATTTTTAGATAGGTAGTATAATCTAAGCATAGATTAACAGAAGGAAAGAGGTGGGTCAATATTTTTAAGACACTGCCAATAAGAGCTAAATTTAATGCCGAGGAAAAAGCATACTGGGTCGAACAGTGCAAAGCTTCAAATTCGCTGTACAACAGCGGACTGTACGAATATAAGCAGCGCCATTACAAACGCCTAGAAATAGAGGGGAGGTATTCAACATACTGGAAAGGTGATGATTACAAAAGTGGTTGGCATACAATCCGCCTCAAAGAAACCAATAGATATGAAGTAGAAAAGCTACTAATTAGCTCAGAGCCGTTTAAAGTTTTAGCAGCCCAATCAGCGCAACATACATTAAAACTTGTTCAACAGGATGTTAACTCATATAATGCATTAGTTGAGAAGTTTTTCAAGGGGCAGGTAGATAGACCAAGGATACCAAGATACAGGAAATCAGGTGGACTGTTGGCTGTTACCTTCCCAAGACAAGCGCTTACATATAAAGACGGGTTTGTTTATCCTTCCGTTAGCAAACTGTCCAAGCCTGATTTGATAGGTGAAATAAAGCTAGAGTTACCCGAGTTTGTCGATTTTGACAATGTGAGAGAAGTTAGAATACGTCCGTGTCGTGGGGACTTTTGGGTTGATTGGGTTTTAGACGATGGGAAAGAAAAAATAGCTAAAAACCCCAAGCTTGATTACAGGGCAGCTTTGAGCATCGACCACGGGGTTAAGCTTTGGCTTTCAGTAGTCACCACAAAGGGAAAGAGTTTTATAGTTGAAGCCCCACAGCTTAAAACAGCCTTGTGGGAGTACCAGAGAAAAATCAAGGAGCATAAACAAGGCAAGTCCGACTTTTACTGGGACGATTACCTAGACAAGTTAACTGGAAAGCACAACCGACGGGTTCGAGATGCGGTCAATAAAGCAGCCAGATTCATCATAAACCGGTGTTTAAAAGACAAGCTAGGTAACCTGGTAATTGGGTGGAACAAGGGCAGTAAACCTTCATATTAACCTTGGCAGAAAGAACAACTATGAAGTTGTCAATATGCCTACTGCTAGGTTAATTAAAAGATTAAGTGAATTATGCCCCGAATACGGCATCCGGTTAATTATGACCAGCGAAGAATACACGTCAAAGGCATCCTTTGTTGATAGAGATGTGCTACATAAATACGGTGAGAAACCCGCAGAATGGAAGCCATCAGGTAGAAGGATAAGCAGGGACCTGTACAAGACCTTTGCAGGTAAAGAAATACACGCTGACATCAACGCAGCAGCCAACATTTTAAGAAAGGTAGCCGACCAAGTTTTTGGTAGAAATACATTCAAGAAAGAGGTTGCATACAGCCGAATAAGAAGCGGGGCTTTGACTGACCCCAAACGGTACGATATTTTCAAGAATTTGAGAAAGGAATACCGTGAGAACAAACGTCCCGCAGCGTGTTTTCAAACCGCGTAGGGACAACTGTTTAGAATCCCAGTGTTTTCAAACCTGGGAGAAGTCAACCCAAACTGGTAAAATTTAGCTACAGAGTGATTAAAATTTTGCCATGACTGCTGAAGCGAACCAAATGAATCCATCTACCCTCGGTGCAGATGCTGTTGACGAAGCGATCGCGAAAGGAATTGATTTAGATGGTTCTCCGATTGAACCAACAAAACTGGATTTATATAACAAGGTCATGGGATTGGAAGCGAATAGACAGCGTAGTGGTGTAAAAACTACCATGAGATCCCGTATTGTCAGAATTGGGGCTAAGCATATCTCACAAGCGGAACTGAATAAAATGCTTGAAGAAGCTGATTTTGTGCCTTTGAAGGAAAAGGAAATTGCTTTCTATTACGGTGGAAAATAACGCCTCTACCTTGCCTCTCCCTTCAATTTGGGAGAGCTAGATTAAATCGCGAAAATCTTAACTAAACTTATTTATAGTTGATTGAGTTGAAAAGTTGTAACTCCACTCAGCATAGGTGAGTATTGACTTATGTTCAGGTGGGGTTTTAAGTATTCATTTAAATGGCAGATTTTCGTACTGCGCAAGGGATAAAATACGCTATATAGTGCTTCTGGGTTGAGTGCCGCAGGCAAGATTATCTCCTTCTTCTCCCTGAGAAAATCTTTGAACTAAAAGGAAAATAGCGAGTATTTTACTCTACCAAGTGGTTAATTATTTACTTGGCTAGGGAAACTTTTGAATGCCAGACTTTTGACTTGCTCGATTCGGTTGACGGTAAAATATAAATTTTGAAAAAATAACTGCTTTTGCGTAAAAGTTGGAGGTAAGGGAAGATACCAGAATAGAACCTTACCAAACCCATTGATGAACAGTAATTCTCAGCAGAGAGATAATGCTCTCGATTGGCAGTTACAGGAGTTAGTCGAGGAGATAAAGCAATATTCGGCTAGGGATGATAGTGCAAGTATTAGAGTTAAACGACGGATAGCCCTGAATAAGCTTGTCAACGCGATTAAGGCTTCTAAGCGATTGAGTAAGCAAACTCAGTGGTCAGGATTAGCTAATTACGAAGACTATTATAATGAAGCGTTGCAAATAACGTTGATGGAAATATGTCACAAAATTAATGAATATAATCCACAATATCCTGTAATGGCGTGGGTAAATAAAATTTTTCAGTGGCGATTTATTGATGTGGTTAACAAAGAACAAAAAAAAGGGCTTACTAAGGTTCCGAAAGGAGAAAAAATATCTCCTATTTTGTCTTTGGAGGATATTAATAAAGAACTACATCGGTCAAATCAAATATCTGAAGAAGAACAGATTAAAGAAATTATCAATAAAGATCCAGAAAAGTATTTAATTAGTCAACATTTAAAGGATCGTAACGATGCTAATCTAAAAGTTATTTTGATTTTTTTATTAGAGGGTAAAAAATGGAGGGAGATTTCTGAATATTTAGATGTTCCTCTAACAACAGTTTCTAGTTTTTATCAACGTAGAATGCATAAGATAGTCTCTTATATAAAGAAGTATATATAGAAGTAATTTTTTATCATGAACAGTACCACCCACAAACTTAGTTTTACTCTTCCTTTATCATTTGAAGCTCATTCAATTGCTCAAGAATTAGTAGAAGGAATATCGAATAGAGAAAAGCGTAATTCAGTCTATCTAAATAGTTTGGCTGTATATGCAGTAGATAATTATCTGCGCTGTATGGAATTTGATACTAATTTAAAAGGAAGTGATAGCCGCAATCATTTGGCTATTAAATTGATGAATGTAGCCGATTTAATGGTTGAAAATATTGGTAAATTAGAATGTATTCCTGTTTTATCTGAAGCAGAAGTTGTAGAAATTCCACCGGAGGTTTGGGAAGATAGAGTTGGTTATGTAGTTGTACAATTAAATGATTCTCTTAAAGAAGCAAAAATTTTAGGTTTTACTCGTAAAGTTGCCGCTGAAGTTTCTTTGAGTCAGTTACAGTCTTTAGAAAATTTTCTGGTTTATTTAACTGAACTTGAAGTAGCAAAAACATCGAATATTATCAATTTTAGTCAATGGTTAGATGGTGTTGTTGATGCTGGTTGGCAAAAAATTGATGAATTATTAAAACCTCAACAATTGGGTTTAGCTTTTAAAAATGAAATGAGCGTTACGCGGGGACAAAAAATTGATTTGGGGATGCATTTAGATAAAATTTCTCTTGCTTTGGTAATGAAAGTGATGTCGGAAAGTGAAAATGAAGGAGTGGATGTTTTAACTCAAGTTTATCCAGTTGGAGAAATGGCTTTACCGAGCGGAGTCAAATTAATTATCGGTGATGAGATGGGAGAAACAGCATTAGAAGTTATTTCTAGAAAAGATGATAATTGGATTCAATCGGAGTTTACTGCTGAGTGTGGTGAAAGGTTTAATATTACAGTTGTTTATGGTGAGTCGGAGGTAACTAAAGAATTTGAAGTTTAAGTTAAAGCGGTTTTGGATTTTAAGATACCACTAACCCCACCCTAACCCTCCCCTTGTCAAGGGGAGGGAATAAGATTTTTTATGAGTAACCCCACTCTAAGCTTCTTCTTTTTAAGGGGAGGGAATAAGATTTTTTATGAGTAAACCCACTCTAAGCTTCTTCTTTTTAAGGGGAGGGAATAAGATTTTTTATGAGTAA
>JBCBQE010000057.1:0-14530 GCA_039820385.1 Cyanobacteria bacterium J06635_10 | reverse complement strand
GGGTTTTCTTCCAATTTGATGAACCAATTACTTTATGGCGATTACGCCATTGTAATAATCGTAATTTTTTCTCTAATTTTTTGTAAGGCCTTGGTGAATCAATTTCTTCTCCCGTTGATAAAGTCGCAAATCTCAGTAAACCTAAGTCTACTGCCACAGTCTTATTTTCTTGTTTTATCTCTTTGGGCTTAATTTCTAGCTTAAAACTAATAAACCATCTGCCTGCTCTTTGGCTAACAGTTACGGATTTCGGATTTATTGAAAGGGGTAGTCTCTCATAAGTTTTCAGCCAACCAATTCTTGGCACTTTTATCCGATTTCTTTCTATTTTTATAGAACCATCTAAAGTAAAGCTATCAAATATCCCTTTTTTCCTGAAACGCGGTGGTTTTTTCGATTTTTTGAAGCAATCCTCCCAGGCTGTTCTTAAATGTTTTAAAGCATATTGTGGCGCAGATTTTGATACTTCATAATACCAAGGATATTCTGGCTTTACTAGAGCTACTAGCCATTTATGTAAGTCAATGGATGTTGGAAATTTGATTTTATCTTCTGGAATATTTTGATTATGATCTAAAATATTTTTTGTTAACCGTAATCCCCAATTCCAAGCATGTCTTGCTACTCCTGCATGTTGGGCTAACAGAATTTTTTGTGAGCTATTGACTTTTAATTCTGTTTTAAAACCTAAGAGCATTTTTACTTTATGTTATCCCACATTGCAGGCTACTGAGGCTTCTATACAATATACCATCTTTAGATGATTTTACTGGACAAAAACTACTCAAGTACTAATTATTTACATTAGCGAGTTTAGCCGAAGCGAGAACTATCGCACAACTTGCCCATCGAATCAACCAACAATACTGGGACAATCTCGGCTCTCGTTCTTTGGTTACTATCCGCCCCACAGGAAGCAAGCTACCTTTCTTTTACGTCCATGCCATCAAAGGTAGGGGCGGTTTCGGACAGTTGGCACGTTACCTCGATCCGGAGCGTCCCCTTTATGCTCTAAAAGCAGTAGGACTCGATGGTGAAGCAGCACCCCATACCTGTATCGAAGATATGGTAGACTACTACATCCAGGAGATTCAAACCGTCCAGCCTCAAGGTCCCTATCTTTTAGGAGGTACGTGTATTGGGGGTAATATTGCTTTTGAAATGGCTCAACAATTAAAAAAGCAAGGTCAGCAAGTTTTGTTAGTGACTATGGGGGATAGTCTCAATCCCTTAATTACAGAGGAAGACAAAATACAAAGATGGACGAATTGGCAATCTTTTGGAAAGGAGAAGAAACGAGAGAAATTCCAGAAACATGGATTGAGTGCCAATATAATTGAGAATCTTTTAAAAGTTTCTGAAGCCAACTGGCAAGTTATTATTAATCATCTTCCCAAAATCTATTTGGGACGGGTTATTTATTTTTCTGCGGCAGAAAATCGACAACATTTCGGCTCTACTTTTGACCCGATGCAACCCAATGGCTGGAATGATTGGGTTAAGGGTGGGATTGAAGTTATCGAGGTTCCCGGAAGACACAACACTTATCATGCAGAACCCCACATCCGAGTTTATGCAGAAAAATTGAATGCTTGCTTAAATCGAGCAGAGCAAGAAGCATAGGAGCAAAACAATTGGTATTACTTCAAACTAACCTCGAAAGCGATAGACAAAATAAACTAATATCTCACTACCAGAAAGCTTTAGTTATTAAATACAATAATCCCCGCACCCACGAGAAATTAGCACAAATATATCAAAGCCAACTTCAATTTCAACAAGCATCTTATCATTACATAAAATCCCTTCAATTTGACCCCAATAATCTTAGAAATTATTGGTATCTAAAGTTCTCTCTACTAGCTGCAAGCAGGGGTAAAGAAAAAATCGATGATGGTTTACTTGAGGAAGGAGTTGCACTTGTGCATCAAACAGTTGAGAATCAACCAAATTTTCCTTTTGCTCGCGTCGTTTTAGGTGTGTTGTTAACTTTACAAGGTAAAACTGAATCAGCAATTGATTCCTATAAAGCAGCTAGCTATCAGAAAATTCTTCGATCTTATCCTCAGTTGGTTGAAGAACATTGGGATTTCGGACAACAACTTCAACCAAAATTCATGATTCCTGGATTTATGAAATCCGGTACTACCTCTCTTTATTCCTATGTAAGTAACCATCCTCAAGTTCTTCCTGCTGTTGCCAAAGAACTTCATTTTTTTAACTCTTTTTTCAAACAAGATATTGATTATTATCTTGCCCATTTTCCTCAAATTTCTAATAGCAAAAATTATATTACTGGTGAAGCAACACCTATTTACATTAATTCTTCTAGAATCGCTCAACAAATATTCGCTCTATTCCCCGAAATGAAATTTATTATTCTATTAAGAAATCCAGCAGATAGAGCTATTTCTTCCTATCATCATAGACGTATAGTAGACTATGAATATTCTAAATTTAAACTTACACAAATTACACAAAACTGCTTAAATAAGACTATAGAAAAAATTCCCAGTTTTATAAATCAACGGTTTGATTACTTGTTTGATGAGTCACTATCATCTTTACGAAAAAAATATCAACAATATCAAGAATTCACAAATTATATATTGTTACCTGATTTATTTGGCAGTTTATATATTTACTACCTAAAAGAGTGGATGAATATTTTTCCAAAAGAGCAGTTTTTGATTATAAAAAGTGAGAATTTATTTGAAAATCCATCAGCAACAATGAAGCAAGTTTATAGATTTCTTAATTTACAGGATAACTACATGCCTGAATTTCGCAATTATAATCCTGGATCGTATTCTCCGATTCCCGATAATTTACGTCATCAGCTAGTAGATTTCTTCCGTCCTTATAATCAGCAATTAGAGGAATATTTAGGTATGAAGTTTGATTGGGAATAATTGTAAAATGAAGGAAGAAGGAAGAGGGAAGAGGGAAGAAGGATGAGTATATTATCAAACTATTTTATGCGGACAAGCTACGCTAACATTTTGCTCGCAAGCCTTAAGGAAACAGGACTACCCGTAGAAACTGGCACAGGTGGTTAAACCAAGCTTCTTTCATTTCCAAACAGGTGATATTGCTCGTGCTACTTTACCTAAAGGTAAGTTTGTAGGTACCCACATCGGTAGGTTAACCGTTAGAAAAACTGGCGTTTTTGAAATGCTTACAGCAAGCAACGTTAAGATTAGTCCTGTAAGACACAAGTATTGTGTTATTCTTCAGCGAAACGATGGGTACACATACAGCTTTTAACAGAAATGTTCAGCTATGGTAAGGTTTGCGCCGACTTGATGTGTACCGATCGCGTGATGGGTAAATGCTGCATCTCCTTTAATACGGGTAAATCTTTGTTCCTCTGCTGCTGCAATAACTTTAATATATTCTATTGAGGATTGCGCCGCTGTACATTTTCAATACTGATAAATAAAACTGTTAACCCTAAAAAGCTAATCGCTGTAGCGGCGATCGCGCAACTAAATTGATTCCAAAAGTAGAACGGTAAGATAAACTCTCCATTGGCTTCGGGCTGAATTTTCAAATTCCCAATTTTAATGAAGTCAATTTTCATGTCATCGGAATTACCAGGAGCATCTGGAACCAACTTTAGTCGATGCCAAGGCGTTTTAACAACTTTGATTTCGTAAAGCTTAGATATATTTTCTGTTGGTTCAAAGTACAGCTTTTGTGTGGCACTATTGGGAGCATATAAATTAGTTTCCCGCACTTTACCGTTAGCTGTTACCCTCACTTTACCGCTCCAAGGAGTACGTAAAAATGTAATAGTTAAATTGCTACCTTTAACTGACACTTCTAGAGATTGTGGCTGCCCAGTACGAGCAGCAACTATTTTACCTTGAGGTCCGAATTGATTATCAATCAGTTCCCATTTTTCCTTTCCCATTAATGCTTTCGACCAGTTAACCTGATTTTCTGGCGTTCTAATATCTGCAATCCAAACCTCAGAACTTTTAGCCTCAGTTGCTTTTAGGGCTAACGCTTCCACTTTAAGCTGCCATACAGTAGAAGAAGTTTGATTTGTAGGAGCTTTTGCTGATTTTATCGGAATTATTTCGTAGGCATGAGGATGAAGTTCCGGGTTATCCCAGTAAGCTTTAACCTGTTTAACATTGTCTGTGGTCATTTGAACCTGAACTGGCAAAGTTAAATTAGTAAAAAATTTTTGCCAGCCAGGAAAACTTAATAATGCTAGCACTGAAGCGGCAATACTTGATAATAACCAATTTTTATTCTTGTTAAAATTAATTAGAGACTGACGAGAAATCTTCACTTATTTTCTCCTAAGTTTGACTTGGAAGTCATGGCGCAGCTTTATAATGAGTGCTTGAGGATAAGTTTTGGGTAAACCATCAAATATAGCGGTTTTCAGTTAGGTGCAATAAGCGATTCCCTCACCCCTTCCCCTCTCCTTATATGCGGCTACGGTGTACATACGCATAACTAGTTAAAACCCTTATTCCGCCAGGGACTGCAAGTCCCTGTCTAATAGCAAAAGTCCTATAAATCTTACATCTTGCACCACTCGCAAAAACCACCTTGGAATCAATTCCAAGGCTAAAAAACAAAGTACGTTGAAACGCACTAAAATCCTTGCCCAGTCTGATTTATCAGACTTTTTATATTAGCCTGAGAATTCATTCTAAGGCGGTTGTTGAGAATGGTGCAAGATATGAGATAAATAGGACTGAAACAACCAAACGGCATATTGAATGTGGTAGGTACTTTTTCAGTCGTCTTAAGACGACTTTAGCTATTAGACGGGGGTTTTCAACCCCCGACGGACTCAACTGAAATTGGCTATAAATCATTTTTTCAACTTACTTCAACACAAGCGACAAAGCTACAGCAGCTAATTCAGTATCAATTTCTGTGGGATTTGATTTTTGACGGGCTTGGATAGCTTCATTAAAAATAGCTTCTATTTCAACCTTAGAAGAGCAAATTAACTTTGAGTTTTCATCAACAATATTGTCAAGGCATGGAGAAAATACTACCTGACGATCTAGATATTTACTAAATAGACTTGATTTCATATTACCGTTGCTAGAAAAATTACTATCGTTGTAGCCCAAGTCAATAAAAGCTACCTGGGGAAACTCAGCACGGAGTAAAGGTAAGAAATAATAAGCAATATCTACGTGAGATATTATGATGGTGTTAATTTGACGGTATTCTATAATGTAGCGGGTAAATGCTAACCAGTAGGCTTGATCTAGGAAGTTAGGCAAGTGAAAAATATCTGGGGTGACGTTGTAAAATGATTTGCTTGCTCGTTCTTTTGTTGTTGCGATCGCAGTTATTTTGTAATCCTGCTGTTCGAGCCTCGTTATTAATTCCAGGTTACATTGATCGATATCGCTGTTGAGCGAGGAGAAGAAAAATAATAAGTTTTTGTTAGTACTTGAGTACTGAATTGAGTTTCCAGCATCGATTTTCAGTTGGAGTTGTTGCTGGTTGAGAGATTCACTATTAAGGGAAATTTCTTGGGGAGGGGTGGAGGTAAAAAATTCTCGATAGCGAGATTGAATTAATTCTTTCGCAGGTTGTGATTCTGAGCGATTTTGTTCAAATGCTGGTGCTGCAAAGGTAGTGCAACGACTACATTCTAAATATTCGGGAATTGTCCATCCTTTTTGATCATTGGCTATTGCTTTTAGCCATCGTTCCCAATCTGCATGACATTTTAACTCGTTGTCGAATCCTCCTAATTCATCGAAGTCGGCTTTTCGATAAAGTAATTGTCCCTTGACAAAATTATCTTGAATCAGCTTGGCTGGTTTGTTGAAGCCATGATTCCACCAGTATTCTTGTGCTTGAAAGACAGCAGAATAGGAGTTAACAAAAGAAAATTCGGGATGGGTTTCTAAGAAAAGCAGGCTTTTTTCAATATATAAGGGGTCAATAATGTCAACTAAATTTACAAAAAGTAAATACTTGCCTTGAGCTTCAGCAATCGCCATGTTTCTTGCTGCTGCTTCACCTTGATTGTTAGAGTTAGAAACAACTTTGATTTTTTTGGTTCTTTGAGGCAATGACTCGATGAATGCTACTGCATCAAAGTTAGTTGAACCATCGTTGACGATAATCCATTCAAAATTTTGCCAGGTTTGGTTAATAACGCTTCTATAGGTAGTTTCAAAATATTCATAGTCGTTGAAAAACACGGAGATAATTGAAACTACAGGTGTTTCTACTGCTTCTGGCTGAAAATATCGAATTTTCTGGGTGGCGAGGTTTGTCACATAATCCCGGATGTCTTTTTCAGAATTAACTTGAGATGCTAACTCAAGCGGATCTATTTTGGTTTTAATGATGTTTTTTAGTTTTAACCAAGCTTTACGGAGATGCCAAAATTTACTGTTTGCCATCATGCTTGCTATCGACTGCCACCTTTGCCATTCTAATTCGGCTTTTTGGGTTCTCAGCATCCAAGTTTGCCACTGAGTTTCTAGCCAATCTTTCCCTGCTTGTAGCTGTATGTTCCAAGATTGAAGGTTTTTTAGAGTTTCTTGTGTCTGCGTTAGTTCTTCTTGAGTTTGCTGGGCTTTTTGCATCCAGGTTTGTAACTGAGGCTCCAGCCAATCTTTGGCTTTTTGTAGCTGTTGATTCCAAGATAGAAGGTTTTTTAGAGTTTCTTGAGTATGAGTTAGTTCATCTTGAATTTGCTGTGCGGTTAGCATCCAAGCTTGGGATTGAGATGATAACTTTTCGCCATTTCTCACTGTGAAGTGTAATGATTTATTTTGTTCTTGTTGCTCTAGGAGTTGTTCGACACCTGTTAATAGTAAATTTAGCTGGCGCTGATTCCACTTTGATGATTCAAATTGGTATAAATTTTGACGTATATAATAGCGCTCTTTAGCTATATTTAAGGGATTGTTTGTTGATTGGGTGCTTGAAGTGTAAAGGGGATAAGGGTAGTAAGCAATTTCTTTCCCAGTGGCGATCGCCGCTGCGATAATGTGCCAATTTAACGCGAATATTCCTCTTTCCTGACTATAGGGAAACTCTTTGAGCAGTTTGAGAGAATATAGTGCAGATATATCCTGGTTGTAGTTAAATTCTAAAAGTTTAAGCAAACAACCATCGATTAAATTAATTTTAGTTCCATCTTCGGCAACCGTAATTTGTGGAGATACAACAGCATCCGCTTGAGCAGTAAGTGCAGCGGTAACAAATTTTTCTACTGTATCGGATAAAGGGATATGTTCGGGTGATAATTGTAAAACATATTCTCCTGCTGCTAACTCAACCAAGTAGTTATAACTTTCTCCCAAGCTCCAACTAGCATCCATACTTAAATATTTACAGCTGGGAAACTTGGTTTGGGCTTGAATAATTATTTCTTGTACAAACTCGCTTTTATCTGGATACCCAACGATGATTTCAAAATTATTGTAGGTTTGAGCGGCAAGGCTTTCGAGACACTTTAATATAGCAGTTGTAAGATGGGAGCAGACAATCGCTATAGTAATCGGTGGAGAAGATAGTGCTTTGGGGGCACCTTCCATAAACACTTCACTCATATATTCTAATCTTTGGTTAAGCAGGTTTCGATTAACTTGTTCTAAAAACTCAACTTCGGGAATTAATGGGTTTTCGGGATAAGCATTAACAGCTTGAGTTATGGTTCTCGCTGCGGAATCAGAGTTTCCTGGCTGAAAGTAGCGCACGCAATCGGAGCGCTCAATCAAATTTAAGGTTTCTCGAAATCCCCCCGTATCTGAAACCACCAAGCTGACAGGTAATTGTCCCATTTCTAATCCCGTATTGGGAAAGTTTTCTTGGAGACTGGTTAGACAAACAATTGAGCGATTTAACTCGCGAACAAATTTAATCGCTTCTTGACTGGATAAATTTGGTAATACTTTGTAAGCTACATAGCCATCAAGTTGTTCTTCAATGTACTGCTGGCTGTCAAGATGTTGATATTGCGATGATTGTAAAGGTATATTTTTACCAATAAAAATAATTTGAATTTTATCAATTACATCCCGATTGAGTAATTTGATTGCTTGTACAAAAGTGCAGAATCCTTTTCTTTCTTCAAGTCTTCCGAAAAATACAATTGGGAATTTTTCTTTTTCCTCGTAGGATACCGACAATGGTTGTAGAGACGCGAAATTGACCTGCGGTACACTCCGTGAACGCGTCTCTACATTTTTGGAAATGACGCGAAATCTTTCTGTGAGGGGGGTTAGGTTTGTTGGTTCGTCACCTTGTAATTCCACAATCGGTACAAAATAAGGTAAATGATTCCCCTGTTTTACCCAACCATAACTTTCTAGCTTTGACTTGAGAAAATAGGAAGGGAAGTAAGCGACATCAGAATTTTCATAAGAATACTGCTCGTAATGGTAAGCTAGCCATAACCACTGAGGGTTTGTTACGCTGTATTGGCTGTTTACTTCACGCAACCACTCAAAACACCCGTGGGTAGTAGCACCGATAAGACAACTGCTACTGAGTAAACCAGTTTTTTTCGCTTGTGTTGTACGGTAGCCAAATCCCCATATATCTGGAAATTCAATGTAAGTAACTGCATCGGGAAAGCTAGCGATAATTGCTTGAGTGAAGAATAAGCAGCAGTAACTTTCATAGTCAAAGCTATTACTGATTTCGTCTTCCTGGGTTTGAGCCAAAATAGAAAGGTGAATTGGTTGGAGATTTAAAACCCCTTCTGCTTCGTGGGTAGAGAAAACGCTATCAACATGAGGAAATTTGGCTTCTCCTTGAAAAATTTCTTCAGTTTGACAGAGTAAAAGTATAACGTACCAACCATCCATCGCCAGCTTTTGACTTAAGGTTGTATAGTAAGTGCCGATTCCGCCATTTTTGGAAAAACCTTCAAATTCGTTGGTGACGAGAATGGCTACTTTTGGAGATGATGGATTAAATTTCTCTAAGAAATCCGGTTTAAAGTTGATTTCAAAGTTTGTCCAGTTGGGAACTCCTATTTTGGAACTTGTTGTTCCTAATTTTTCTATCAGCGACTTTGGTTTTAGCTTCTCAATTTCGCAATTGTGCATTCTATAATTATTCTTTCTTTAAAATAAAAAATAAGTATGTTCTTAACGAACTTAGTTCGTAATGAAGATGTTGAAGATAGGAGGAAGAAGGGAAGATTAATTATTTTTTTTCTAACTTCAAAAGCTGGTTTCATTCTCATCTAAATTCCAATCTTCTTCCCTCCTCCTTCTTACCTCTTCCTTCATTTTCATTGAACACAATAATAATACTAAGGTTTCACTTTTGATTTGAGAATATGTGTTGCGCTCCTTAAATTAAGTGGCTAGTGGAAAGGAAAAATAATTAAATTTAAATAAAAATTAATATAATCTGAAGTTAACTGAAATGTTAAGTATAAAACAATTACTACTGAAATTACCAGTTTAAAATTTAACATAAATATATATGGACGATTATCTGATGAAATGTTATAACGTGTCATTAGATACTTATATACAAATACTTATTCGTCAGACGGATTGGTTACATAAGCCGTTCTAACGACAAACTATTATGATAAAAATTGCTGTAAAGACAGAAATGTCTTGAAATTTGTCCTGTTGAAAGGAGGCTGTCGGCACCGATTATAAGCTAAATTCTAAATACTAAATTGTAATGGTATATTATTCTGTCTCCGTGATTATCTGTACTGTGAATAGGGGTCATTTTTTACAGTATGTTATGGATGCTGTTTCTCGCTGGCAATATTCCTTTCAAGAGTTAATTGTAGTTGTTGGTCCAACATTTGATGATACCGAATTTGTTTTATCAGAATATAAAAGTATTATCGATAAAACTATATTTATTGACCAAAAAAATGTGAGTGCGGCTAGAAACTTAGGCTTGAAAGCAGCATCTGGAGATATCATTTTCTATCTTGATGATGATGTAATTCCTCCTGAAAATTGGATAGAAAAACATTTACAAATTCATCTACAACAAGGAGCTAATTGTGGTTGTGTTGGTGGAGCAGTTATCGATAAAACGAAGCCATCATTTTCCTTGCAATTTGATTGCGGTGTTAATAGTTTTTTGAGTGAATCTCGACCAGTTTTATCTGCTGAAGCACAACATGACTATTTATTAAAGCCTAATTGGTTTCGCAGTATTATGGGTGCCAATGCTTCCTATAAAAGAGAAGCCTTAGTGAAAATCGGCTATTTTGATGAGTTTTTTGAATATTTTTTGGAAGAAACAGATGTTTGCTTGCGCTTGCAGCAGGCTGGTTATAGGATTTGCAATGTAAATGCACCTGTAGAGCATTACGTACAACCTAGTCATAACCGTCGCGATCGCCAATATCTCACCTGCTGGTATTCCCTTGCTAAAAATACTACTTACTTTGCTCTCAAGCACGGCTTTCCAAGAATACCTCTGCCGATATTCGCTATACGTCTCACCGGGCTGCTTATCTATCGTTGTTTGTTAAGAATATTACGTCTGAAATTTACTCACAATCTTTCAAATTATTTGTTATTTCAATATATTCAAGATTCTATTGTTGGTGTTCGTCACGGTTGGAAAGCTGGAATGAAGTTATATAATATCCAGCCACGAAAAGTTGCAAAAGTCGGAATTAAGCAATCGAAGTTGATGCTTAACGGAGAATAGGAAATGTCATATTTAGTACATCAGCTTTTAGAAAACAGTGCCCAGCAATATCCAGATAAAGATGCTGTCGTTTACAAAGACAACTCCGTAACTTACCGGGAGTTAGATGCATTTTCCAATCAGTTAGCTTGGATTTTGAGAAATAATGGTATTGAAAAAGGCGATCGCGTCGGTATCTGCCTCAATAAATCAATAGAAGAAATCGTAGCAATTTACGGCATTCTTAAAGCTAGTGCGGTTTATGTTCCCATCGATCCAACATCTCCTGTACAACGGTTGGCCTTTTTTATTGAAAATTGCAGCATTAAGGCTTTAGTCACTACTAGAAAAATAATTACAAAACTATACCAGGATTATCGAGATACGGTTGATAAGTACCTGCAATTTGTAATTATTCAAGATGAAGATGGGATGCAAGAGGAATTTTTGCCAAAAATAATAACTTTGCATCATCTATTGAAGTCATCTTCAGTACCATTACCAGCAATTTATTTAATTGACTGCGATTTAGCTCACATCATGTACACTTCTCGTTCAACTGGCACCCCTAAAGGTGTGATGCTGGATCATCGCTCAATTATAAATTTTGCCAGTTGCTTTTACAAATGTCTTCAAGTGCAACCAGGAGAAAGAATATCTCATCAACTTCCTATTTATTTTGCAGCCTCAGTTGTTGACGTTTTCACTTCAATACAAGCTGGAGCTACTATAGTTATTGTGCCTTCAGAACTTGCAGTTTTTCCTATCGAACTAGCCAAATTTATTGAATCACAGCAAATTAATATTTGGTTTTCGGTTCCTTCTCTATTAACCCAACTGATTCTTCGGGGTAATTTAGAGCAATATCAATTTCAAAATTTGAGGAAGATTTTGTTTGCAGGAGAAGTATTCCCCATCGAGTACCTGCGTCAACTCATCGAAATGATTCCTCATGTAGAATACTGCAATATTTATGGTTCTGCCGAAACTGGTGCCCGCACCTACTACCGATTCAAAACTATTTCTGCTGACTTAGATTCAATTCCGATTGGGAGAGCTTGTGCTAATACCGAACTCTTTGTTGTGAATGATGAGAATCAAATTGCCAAACCGGGGGAAGTTGGAGAACTTTACGCACGAGGTTCATCAATAATGAAGGGATATTGGGGAAATCCTGAGAAAACAAAACAGGTTCTCGTACCCTATACTTTGTATCCGCACTTGGGGGAAGAAACAGTTTTCCGTACTGGTGACTTAGTAAAACAAGATATTGATGGTAACTATATTTACATTGGTCGTCGCGATCGCATGATTAAAAGCAGAGGATATAGAATTGAACTCGAAGAGGTTGAGAAGGCAATTCAGAAGCATCCCGAAATTGAAGAAGTAGCTGTATTTGCAGTTCCTGATGAAGAAATTGGCAACCGACTTAAGGCTGTGGCTGTACTTAAAAGTGGAAGTAATTTGCACGAGAATATCCTACAATCTTTCTGCGTTCAAAATATTCCTAAATATATGATTCCTGAGAGTATTAAGTTTTGTTCTGGTTTACCTAAAACTGCAACGGGAAAGGTTGATAGGATAGCACTTTATCAACAAGAGCTTGCTGCTCCCATTCCGGTCTAAAAGGATGTTTGAGAAGTATATATAAAACTCGTAAATTTTAAGATCCCCCTAAATCGTCATTGCGTTCACGAAGTGTTCCCTCTTAGGGAATGGAGGAACGACGAAGCAATCCCAGAATGTTGCGATTACTTCGCTTCGCTCGTAATGACGATTCAAAGGGGTTGAAATCCCCGAAACCTATGTGGCAAGTACTTGTGTGTACACCGTAGCCTTAAAAAGGGGAGAAGGGGGGATAATCCGAAAGCTGGGCTAAAAAACTATACTTTTCAAACATCTCCTTAGAGCGCAGCGTGTCCGCAGGACATATGATAAAAAATATTACCTTCTTCCTTCTTCCTTCTAACTCCTTCCTTCATTATAACCACAGTATGCAATTGGCAAAATATACAGATAAACAAGTTGAAAAACTACTCAAAGATTACATTATTAAGAAATTTATTTATGGAGCGAAAGCTGTTTTAGAAGATGACTTGCTTTTGGTTGAAGAAGGAATTATCAACTCTATAGGAATTTTAACGCTGATTAATTATATTGCAGAGCAATTTGATGTATCTATCGCATCAGAAGAAATTGTTTTAAACAATTTCAAAGATATAAATTCTATTAAATCTTTAGTTTTATCTAAAATTCAAGCATCAAATCAACAAACAATTATTAAAGAAAGTACAGAAAAAAAATTATTGTCAGTTGTTCCAGTTAAACCAAGTGGATGCAAGCGACCTTTTTTTTATATACACGGTTTAGGTGGTCATGGTTCCAATCCTACATTAGCAAAATATATAGATTCCAATCGTCCTTTTTATGGATTACAAGCTATAGGATTAGACGGACAAAATTCTCTTTACACGCGCATAGAGGATATGGTGGCTCATTATATTCAAGAAATCAAAATCGTTCAACCTCAAGATCCTTATCTCTTAGGAGGGCGCTGTATAGGTGGCAATATTGCTTTTGAAATAGCTAGAGAACTGAAAAAGCATGGCGAGCAAGTTTCAGTTGTCACGATGTCAGATACCCCCAATCCATTCATTGAAGAACAGCAAAGAGTGGACATTTTAAATCATTGGAGATTGGTAGGGCAGCCAAGATGGAGAAAAAAAATGACCGAACACGGTTGGAGTTCGACTCAAGTTGAGAACTTTTTGAGAGTTATGGACGCAAATAAACAAATTATAGCCGATTATAAACCACAGCTATATTCAGGACGAGTTGTTTACTTCTCGGCTCAAGAGAATCGGGACTCGATTTTCGACCCCATGCAAGCTAATGGCTGGAATAGTTGGGTTGCAGGTGAAATTCAAATAGTTAAGGTTCCAGGGAAACACGGTATTTATCATGAGGAACCCCATGTCCGAGTTTTGGCAGAAAAATTAAATGCTTGTTTAGAGGAAGTTGATGATGTCCTGCTTGGTGAACCTTAGTAAAGAGAATAAACTTAATATCCATATGTGCGGTGCAAAATCCCGACAAGGTGATGTGGGAATCGGAATAGATAGTGCTGCGGTTCCGGTAAACTCATTAGCCTGAAAGGATTCTCCAATACCCTGAATCGCTCCGCCACCTTTAGGTAAGGAGACTTGAGTTGCCGAAATCTTGATATTTTCCACAGTAGCGCACCTCGTGTAACTGCGACAAAGTTATAAAAGCTAATACATTTCTAAGCGTATTTACATAATTCAACGGTGACATCAGTATATATACTAGGTATTTTAAACATAAAGAATCTTAAATTATTTTTTTTCAAATGAATTATTGACCAAGCCCTTCGGGCTTCAAGGAAGAGCGAAGCGAGTTGACTAATTTATAGACATTTTTGAGGTCTCGGAGTAAGTAATTCTTGCAGCAAAGGTCAAAACGAGCCTTTTTAAACATCTATAAGTTATATGATTTAAAATACATCTTGCTTCAGTTAAAATACTGACTTGCGTATCTATTCAAAACTTAGCCGTCATTTAATCTAAAACCAGTATCGCTATGCGTAATGTATTTCTTCAATCCGAAAAACAACGAGAATTTGAAAATAAGGGTTATTCAACAATGTCAATGTTGTCTAGGGAGGAAGTTAATTTAGTTTTATCAGAATTATACTTAATTAAACCGCATGATAACTTTAATCCTGAAAGCTCCTCGAAACAATCTGGTTATCACTTAACAGATTTGGACAGCAATATAGACTATAAAATTGGTAGTAATTATTTTGTAATTATCAAATATGTGTTTCAGATGAGGTTCTAAAACACTTGAAATTAATTTTTTAGCTTTAATTTTATAG
>JBCBQE010000056.1:0-14611 GCA_039820385.1 Cyanobacteria bacterium J06635_10 | reverse complement strand
GTTCATTTTAGCGGACATGGTTCGGGTAGCGACGGTTTGCTATTGGAAAACAAGTTAGGAGAAACACAGCTAGTTAATAGCGAATCTTTGGCTGGTTTATTTGAGTTATTTGAAGATTTTGTCGAATGTGTTGTGTTGAATGCTTTCTTGACTATACACCACCTAATTTTTACATTATTAAAATGAAGTCAGTGTTTTCACTAGTCCAGTCCTAAAATTAAGTGCTATTATGTGTCATGAACATTACATGACTAAGCTAATATGCCTTCTAGAGCGGAGCAAGTCGCTAACATAGTTGAGCGTAGATCGCGCTATCTTCCCAAAAAAATAGCAACAGTTGAAGAGAAGCTTCAAACAAGAGCATCAGCTTTGTATAATCTACAAAATCAAAGAGAAGCGTTACTACAAGAAAACACTAATAGTCAAGTCTTAGAACATCTAAAGAAAATTGATTTTGGTGATATTCAAGAGCGTATTAGTTCTGAATTAATTGTGCTGTCTAAACTCAGGAGTAGATTTTCCAGAAATACCTTAAATATTGGTGTTATGGGATTGATGGGACAAGGAAAAAGCACCTTACTCAAAAGTTTAAGTGGACTTAGCGATCGCGAAATTCCTGCTTATGAGGGAGCAGCTTGTACAGCTGTTCGTAGTGTGGTTTACAATCAGGAAGGTTCTGTTGAAGTTAAAGTCATTCTGCATTCAGAAAAAACTTTTTTAGAAGAGGTTATTCTTCCTTACTACAAATCCCTTGAACTCAAACCTGAACCACATAACCTGGATGAATTTGCTCAAGCATCTTTACCAGAAACAATGCCTGCTGGAGCGACAAATGAAGCAGTTTATCAACACCTGCAATCTGACTATTTCCAAAATTTAGAACAATATCGACATCTAATTGTTCCGGGAACAGAACCTCTAGAGAAAATTATAACTGTAGAAGAAGTACCTGAATATGTAAGACAAGAACGCAATACCCAGGGGAAACTGCTTACCTTCAAACATCTGGCTGTGCGTGAAGTTAATATCTTTTGTCCCTTTGAAAATCCCGATGTTGGTAAGATTGCTCTAGTTGATATTCCTGGTTTGGGAGACTCTAAACTGGGTGACGAAACAGTAATGCTAGAAACTCTGGGGAAATCAGTGGATGTCGTGCTATTTATCACTCGTCCAGACCCGCAACGCTACCAATGGCGTAAAATTGACACAGACCTTTACGATATTGCGGCTCAAGAGTTGAATAACCTTGCAGGTAGAGCATTTATGGTTATTAACCATAGCCAAAGAACACAAAATATGGATGCTTGCAAAGCTCTTCAGGATACCTTGAAGATGCAAGTAGTCAGTTGTGAAATTGCTGATTGCTCAAACCCTGATGATGCAAACCAAGTTTTTAATCGCATCCTTAATTACTTGGCAGAACATATTTTAGAAATTGATGAAGAGTATGCTCGGCAAAGTCAAGAACGGTTGCAGAAAATTCAGCAAGATATTGATTTGATTATACAGTCTGCGAGGAAAGTTTTTCGCGGCACTGACAGTGACTTGTCTAGAATTATTGATGATACCTATGACGATTTATTTGGCACCGATCAAGATGGATGGTGGCGAGAAATTACCATCGCTTTCCAAAATTTAAGACGTGAATTTGCTGAACGCTGTAAATTACCATCCCATAGTTTTCAATCTAGTATTGAGAAAGTGTACGAAAATTGTCAGGAAAATGCTGGAATTTTAACGGCTGATAATCCAGAAGAGGAAATTAATAAGCAGATTCAAGCCAGTAATCCGATGAAAGCTTATGGTGATTACCGAGATTTGTTACGTACTCTACTTTCCGACCACTTTAGTAATTTAGATCAGGGACTCAAAGAATCAATTATAGAAGTAAAATCACGAATAGCAGAAATTTTAATAACATCGGGAAAATTAGGTGTATTACTTAATTCTTTGGAAGGGTCTGAATTTATCAGAAATTTTCGAGAATTGTTAGAACAAGAGCATTCAGATTTGAAAAGACTCCAGCAAGGTTTCCAAATTATTGATAGTTTTGAACTTTCCTACAGTGGCTTAATTGAACCACAAATTTATCAACATTTGGTTGAACTTAGTAATATTCAACTTTCTAATAACGAATCTCAAGATGTAACTTTAAAAGTAGGACCAGATACAAATGCTGACTTGATTTTTAACGCGCTACAGATTGATTATGATCGTACAGCTGCTAGAATCAAGGCAGCTTTAGAAGAGCTACTTTATCAACCCAGCATTGCTGCTTATGCAAGGATTGAGAAGTTTATTGACAACATCATTTATCATAAAGAATCTCAGAAAGACTGGAAAAAGTTTCTCAGGCGAGTAAGAGCTAAAGTCTGGGCTGAGGAAATTGGTAAGCTTGAACAAGAACAACAAGGTCAAGAGGAATGGTTGAATAATATCAAGCAATTGGAAGAGGTTAATCCTATAGAAACAATTCAATTTTTGACTTGAATTCTAGAGCTATTGAAGGATTACTCAAAATTTGATTATCACAAACTAAACTTTATTTTCAGCCCTAATTTATTTTCATGAGCGAACTACAAGAATTAAATATTATCATGCTTGCACCTAGAGGAGTGGGCAAAACCAGTTTATTAGCTGCTATGCACGAAGAATTTGACAAAACCTTTGAGAGTGCAGGGCTAACAACATGGGTAAGTGATAGTCAAACATTAGATGCAGTCGAAGAATGTAAACGTCTGCTACAAAATATGGACTACCGCTTACAGAAGCTAGTTGAACCAACTCCACCTAAACTGAACCCTTGGGAAGATGAAGGATTTTTTTTTGAAGTGGGAGGTGGCGGAAAAAAATTCATTAAAATTCGCTTTACCGATCCTTCTGGAGAATATTTCAAATCTACTGCAACTCCCGATCAAAAAGATTATGTCAAGCAACAGTTAAATCAATGCGATGCGGTTATTATACCCATTGATACAACCGCTTTGATGGAAAAGAAAACAGGCAGAACCAGAAATACAGAAGTTGGACCTTGGCATATAGAAAAAAATGATCCCGAGCGTATTACCAAGTTATTAAAAGATGCCTATGAAAGTTTAACAAAACCTAGGCTGGTTATTCTAGCACCATTAAAGTGTGAAGGTTACATGAAAACAGATAGAGATGCCAACGATTTGCTCGATCACATCAAAATTGGTTATCGGAAGTTACTGGATTTCTTCAAAGAAGATGCACTCTATGACAAAATTGCAGTAGTCATAACACCTGTACAAACCGTTGGACACATTACTTTTTCTCATGCTGAAACTGATCGGAATAGTTTTACTAAGTTCTTTTACAATAAAGTACCGATAGATGCACCTTATGCTCCTAAAGATGGAGACCAACCATTACGCTATGTATTACGGTTTTTGTTAAATGTATATAATCAAATCCTCAACTCAGAACTCAAAAGAGCTAGAGAAAACCTTTCTGAACTAGAAGAAGAAGTTGGTGTAAAAGCCGATCAGCTCGATAGCGCCCAACGCAGGGTTAATTTGGCAGAACAGCGTGTGAATCAGCGTAAACGAAATTGGGGAGCTTTCAGGTTCATTGCCGATATTTTTGATGACGTTGATACACACCATAGTCAAGCTAAGAAAAGTTATGGGGAAAAAGCAAATGCTTTGAAAAACACAGAAAATCAAAAGTTTGAAGTTCAAAGCACGGCAGATGCCACAGAAGCTCAGATCCAAGCCTTTAACACAGCTATTTCCAAATTTGCAACTGACTGTAAACAAGATCGCGGCTTTGCTATTTTGCAGGGTAGAGCCAAATGGTTACCAATTCCTAAATAAAAAAATTATAAGACAAGGTTTCTATGAATGATAATCAAGTAGAAATTTACGTTAGAAGTTCTCCACTAGGCGAAGTTGGTATTCATTGGCGCAATATCAGCAAACCCGAACAGCCAATGGAAGAGCCAGTTGTGCTAAAACAACGAGTTATTAATAGAGATGACGGTCAAAAAGTAACAATTAACTCCTTAATAAACGATACTAAACCGTCCCTTATTTTGGCTCGATATGAAAATAAAGTGCTTTTAGAACTCGCAGGGCTAGATGCAACAGAAGCTCGGTCACAAAAAATGGGTCGGAGAATTTCTGAAATCGTTTTGTGGGTTGGGGATGATTCGCCAGAAGTAGAGTCTAAACTGAGAAAACTAGCTGCTTGTGCCTTACTCAGTTTTTGGGAAAAGGAGTCAACTTTTTTGACCACCATTCGTAATTCAATTGACTTTGATGGACTCAATGACTTTAAAGTTGATGCCGAACAAATTGAGCAGTTATACGATAACGCTGATAAGCATTTAAATGACCTTTTCCCAGAAGTATATTCAAGCGATATTAATACTCCTGATTTAGTTTGGTCAACCCCGAAAACAATTGATATTCAAAGCCCGGAATTTAAGGTTCTGGTAAAGGGAATTCGTCAAACCTCCTTACCTGAAACTGAGCAACCTGTAGAAGCTGTTGTAGTAGTAGCTCAGCTTAAAAAAGAAGGCGATAAGCCCAAAGGGCATGCGCTTCGCGATCGCCAACTGCTTGATTACAAGGGTAATGTCTGGAAAGCAGAGCCAGTAACAGTTAAGTCACCACAGCAAGAAACAGTTCCGCCACCACAGCAAGAAACAGTTGACCCTGAGTCAGTGTCAAACGCAAAAAAAAATTACAACTTAATGGTTCTTTTTATTATTCTGCTGATCGCAATTTTGACACTCATAATTCTGACACTTATCTACATCAACCAACCAACTCCAACGCCAAAACCAACAACAACCCCAACACCAAATCCAACCCAAACCCCAACCCCAACAGCAACACCGACATCAACACCAACACCGACACCCCAGAATTAGTTCCAATACCAAACTCCATCGAAAGACGCTTAATTAAACATGATTGGAATGGTTTGGATGTAGATAATGCAATCCGTCCTTTGTCTTTGTATAAAGAAAATATTAATAAAATTGATTATTTAATTGAAGCTTTGAAACGGATTGAAAAAAATGAGAGTTCGCGTCAAACGACTAGAATACTCAATAATGTAGAGAAGTATCTTCAGGAATGGTTAAATAACACGGATATTTCAGAATCCTTAGAAAAAGAAGAAATCACGTCGCCTAAATCATCATCTAATTTGCTTGAAGAAGTAGTTAACAAAGTAGTTGATGTGGTTCAAGAAAAAGTTGATGAGGGTCTAAAAGCAGTTAATCTTATTACAGGGATAAATTCTCTTAGACCGAACCAAAGAAAAGAACTGATAGTACTGGGTTACTTCTTACAAGGAGAGTTGGAAGATTACCCGGAAGAAATCAAGTATATAAAAAAGGTTTTGCGTTCTTATTTGGCAACAATTGAGCAATTCCGAAGCTCTCCACCTCCTCAGTAATAGGTGTAGCGAACTGCAAATAGGGCATTGAGTTTAGGTAGCGAAAAATATTAAGCAACCTAGGGAGTTTTAATTTATTTTTGTTGACCAATTTGAAGAATTATTTACTATCAGCTATGAAACCAAGCGGCGCGAATTTATCAATGGTTTAATGAAGTTGAGTCAAGCTAAATTGCCTAACGTAAATAATAATTTAAAAATAATGGGGACGATGCGGGCTGATTTTATGGAAAGATTGAGCGAATTTCCTCAACTTGTGGAAGCAACACAAAAGCATCGTCCGATGATTGTAGAAATGCAATCGAACGAGTTACGTTTGGTAATTGAACAACCTGCGGCGCATCACGGGGTAGTTTTTGAAGCTAGATTGGTTGATGAAATTATATCTGAGGTACAAGGACAAGCTGGTTGTTTACCAATACAGATTTTGATTATTATTTAAAAGAGAACAGTTTCCTCCTCTGCTTTGCTGCATCAATAAATGATTCATTCAGTTATCATTAATCTGGGACATGGTAATTTACACGAGGGATTTCCTGTAGTAACTGCTCAATTACGAGAATTAAATAACCCTCATCCGCAACAGTTTACCGGCAGTTTACCTCCAGCGCCAAATTTGGTAGAGTTATATCGAACTTGGCAATTTATTTATCAGAGTTTGTACGTTCGCTCGGTGTATCCCCCTAGAGCCGATCTCAGTTTATCCTTGAGAAGTTTCTCTGATGACGATGATGATGAAATCGAAATTGATGAAGGTGATGTCACTAATATCTCTACAATTGATTTCCAGGATTTATGTCAACAGTTACAGCTAAATATTAATAATTGGCTCTCTTCACCAGGAATTACTAATATTAGCCGACAGTTACGCACTTTACTCAATCCCAACGACGAAATCCGAATAATTCTCGAAACTCAAGATACTCAGATCCAAAAGTTACCTTGGCATTGTTGCAGTTTTTTTGAAGATTATCCGCGTTCGGAAATTTCTTTTTCAAGAGCTGAATATAAACGCACTCCTGCATTGCAATTGTCAGAAATTCCCCGAAATAAGGTGAGAATTCTGGCAATTTTAGGTAATTCTCAAGGTATCAATTTACAACAAGAACGGCAGTTTTTACAAGGTTTGCCAGATGCAGAAGTCGAGTTTCTTGTCAAACCCTCGCGGCAGGATTTTAACGATAAACTTTGGGATTCTCAAGGTTGGGATATGCTCTTTTTCGCTGGGCACAGTCAAACTGAGGAAGAAACTGGAATCATTTATATTAATGAAAATCCCACAAATAATAGTTTAACGATTGAACAATTATCAGAAGCTTTAAAAGCAGCGATTGAAGGGGGCTTACAATTAGCAATCTTTAATTCTTGCGATGGTTTGGGGTTAGCCCATAGTTTAGAGAAATTAAATCTACCGACGACTATTGTCATGCGCGAACCCGTACTAAATCGCGTTGCAGAAGAATTTTTTAAACATTTTTTACAAGGGTTTGCATTTGAACAAAAATCTTTATATATGTCAGTACAGGAAGCGCGACGCAGGTTACAAGGATTAGAAGATGATTTTCCCGGTGCTAGTTGGTTACCTGTAATTTTTATTAATCCTGCTGCAAAAACACCAACTTGGTTGAGTTTAAAAGAAAAATTTGATAATCAAACTATATTCGATCGCCGTCGAGATTGGGGAGAAGCTGTTGATGTTTCTACATTTTACGGACGTAATGACGAAATTGAGACTTTAGAAAAATGGATTGTGACGGATAATTGCCGATTAATTACCATAATTGGTATAGGTGGAATTGGTAAAACAGCTTTATCTGTCAAGTTAGCAGAATTGGTAGAAAATGAATTTGATTTTTTAATTTGGCGCAGCTTGCGAAATGCACCACCAATAGAAGAGTTACTGAGGGATTTAATCGGTTTTTTATCCGCATCGCACCAAATCGTTTTAGCGGATTCTTTAGATAAACAAATATCTCAATTAATTGACTGTATGCGTGCTTCTCGCTGCTTAATCGTATTAGATAATCTCGAATCGATTTTAGACGGCGATAGGGAAGTAGGAAATTATCTACCAGGTTATGAAGGATACGGACAACTTTTAAGATGTGTGGGAGATACTCGCCATAAAAGTTGTTTTTTAGTCACCAGTCGCGAAAAGCCCAAAGGATTAAATGCTAGAAAAGGCAATAATTTACCAGTGCGATCGCTAACTTTAAAAGGATTAAACGAACGAGAAGGAGAATTAATTTTAAGACAAAAAGGTTTATCGCCATCCGTGGCAGAATTAAACAATTTAGTAGAGTCTTATGCAGGTAATCCCTTAGCTTTAAAGATCGCAGCGACAACGATTGAAGAATTATTTGCTGGTAGTATTACTGATTTTTTAGATAACAGTACAATTATATGTAACGATATTTTCGAGCTAATTGACCAACAGTTTGCTCGTCTTTCAATTTTAGAAAGACAAATCATGTATTGGTTGGCAATTAATCGAGAATGGGTATCTTTAAAAGAATTACAAAACGATATTATTGATTTTAGAACACGAGACTTAATGGCAGCTTTAGAGTCTTTACAATCGCGCTGCTTAATTGAAAACCAAGCTGGGTTATTTACTCAACAACCAGTGGTGATGGAATATATCATTGAAGAATTAATCGAACTAGTTACTCAAGAAATTTATACAAAAGAAATTCACACCCTGAATAAATACCCTTTAATTAAAGCCCAAACCCAAGACTACCTCAGAAATGCTCAAATCCAATTTATTCTCAAACCCATTACCGCTCAATTATCAAACTTTTGGGTAACAAACCAAACGATTCAAAATCACTTAAATCAACTTTTATTGCAACTCAAATCCTCTACAACCCCAAAACCGGGATATGCTGCCGGTAATATCATTAATCTTCTGCGACAACTCGATATACAATTAAATAATTATGATTTATCTAATTTAAATATTTGGCAAGCTAACCTGCAAGGAATCAACTTACAACAAACAAACTTTGCTAATTCCGATTTAAGTAAATCAATATTTACCCAAACTTTAGGTAGTATCTTAGCAGCTAAATTCAGCCCCACAGGTAACTTATTCGTAACAGCTATTGAAAATAAAATATATCTATGGGAAGTTGACAAAATCAGACAAATAAATAGACTCGAAGGTCATACTGATTGGGTAAGGTCTTTAGCATTTAGCCAAGATGGTAAAATCTTAGCTAGCGGTAGTGGCGATTACCTTCGGTAGAGCTTCGCTTAACGCACTATTAGGCTATGGAACGTCGAAACCCGACAATGCAGGGCAATATTAACAGGTCATAGTTCCAAAATACAGTCAGTTGCTTTTAATGGTGATGGAACCGTTTTAGCTAGTGGTAGCAACGATAAAACTGTCAGATTATGGGATACCTCAACCGGAGAATGTTTGCAAGTCTTGCAAGGACATACAAACGATCTTACCTTTGTTACCTTTCATCCCAACCAGCAAACATTAATTACAGCCAGCACCGATTCCGTTAGATTATGGGATATTCAAACGTTTGAATGTTTACAAATCTTTAATATTTCGAGCAATTGGCTACTTGCGATAAGCCTGCATAGCATGCGCTTCGCGATCGCCTTAAGTCACGATGGACAAACTTTAGTTACCGGAAGTGATAATAACGCCGTAAAACTCTGGGATATATCGAACGGCGAATGCATTAAAATTCTACCAGATTACAATAGCTGTGTGTGGTCAGTAGCTTTTAGTCACGACGATCAAACCATAGTTACTGGCAGCGAAGATAACACTATCAAAATTTGGGATATCGAGACAGGAGAATGTCTGCAAACCTTACGAGAGCATCAGGAGCGCGTTTGGTTAGTCGATCTACATCCAGACAATCAGACTTTACTGAGTATTAGCGAAGACCAAACAATTAAATTATGGGATATACGATCGCGGCGCTGTTTAAAGACATTATGCGGGTATAGTAACTGGATATTATCTGCTCTGTAAAGTATGGACAACCCGGACGGTTGACTCTTACAACTCTTACTTCCTGTTTCTACCGGAGCATGGGAGCGGTTATCCGTCCACAGGCATTCAAGGACAAGCCATCCTCGATTCTTTTAAATATTAAATAGAATAAGCAAGTTTAACTAAATTCAATGCAGCATTCAAGTCACGGTCGATTTTTAATCCACAATTCGAGCATTCATAAACACGGTCTTTTAATGTTAAAGTTTCATGCTTATGTCCGCAAGTTGAGCAGATTTTAGATGACGCATACCACCTGTCTGCAAGTATTAACTGACAACTAAATTTTTTGGACTTATACTCCAATTGTCGTTTAAATTCATAAAAGCCACAATCAGAAATTGACAAAGCTAGATTACCGTTTGATAGCATCCCAGAAACGTTCAAATCCTCTATCACAATCTTCGCGTGGTTTTTGCATATGTAATGAGTAATTTTGTGGAGTAGGTCTTTCCGGAGAAAAGCTATCCTTCGGTGCATTCTTTGTAACTTAGTTTTTAATTTCTTTCTATTACTACTTCCATATTCTTTACGAGCGAATTGTCTTTGTAAGCTACCTAATTTTTTTAAGTAGCTTCTGAGATATTTTGCATTTTCAAAAACAACGACCGTTGATAAAGTTGCTAGAGTTTTTACTCCTAAGTCAACACCAACGGCATCTATTTTTGATTCAACATTCTCTGGCTTCTTTTGATAATAATTAAAAGAAATATACCAGTCGTCTGCTATGTTCGAAATTGTTACTTTTGATGTTGTTCCATGTGGTAATCTTTCATGTAATTTAACCCAGCCAATAACAGGTAATTTAATCGACTTTCCACCAAATGGCATTGGTTTACCACAGTTATTTATAGTAAAAGAGTCATTTTTACCTTTTTTCTTGAATTTAGGATAGCCTGCCTGTTTCTTGAAAAATCGGTTAAAAGCATCGGTTTTTAAATCTTCAAAAGCAAACTCGGTTACTTTTTGGCAGATTCCTTTTTCTTTAATCCAAGGATACTCTGTTTTTAAATGCTTATTAAAGAAGGTTCTTAGAGTTCGATAATTAAATTTACATTCAGCTTTGTACAATTCTTGCCAAGTAGCAAGACCCCAGTTAAATGTAAATCTTTTGATGCCCGCGTGCCTTGACATCAAAACTTTTTTATCATCAGATAAATCTAATTTAGTTTTAACACCAAGCAACATAACATCGGACATCAATTTTTGCTTAACATTGAATTTCTTTACTCTTGCATTCTAAATTATACTTAGTAGGATTGTCAATACTTTCTTTTAATTCTTTCTTTAGGGTTTTAGAGTAGCTTCTTAAACCATACAGCCTGCAAGAAAAGCAATGAACAATCGACATTAAGTCGTTACAAAGCTCTGATTCTGGAGATAGTTGTGTTTGGTTGGCTACAATAATTCGACAATCCGAGTACTTTGCCAATTGTTCCACAAAATCAAACGCAAACCGACACAATCTATCTTTGTGTGCAACAACAATTACTTCTATCTCCCCTTTAAGCATCGAGATTATCATTTCAATGAATTTCTTTCTTTTGAAATTCAACTCTCCACCGATTTCAGAAATAGTATCAGACACTGAATATCCACAATTATTTGCAAATTCTTGCATTGCTTTTACTTGATTTTTTAACTCAGTCCTTTGATTACTTGAAGAGACTCGACAGTAAACTACTACCTTTCTGATTCGAGGTCTAGGTTTTTCTCCCAATGCTATTCTTAAATCTTCATCGGTATAATATCTGTAATTAGATGGTGTTCTTTTTGCTGGCAACTTTCCGTGATTGTCCCACCGCTGCAAAGTTTTGACAGATACACCAACCAATTTAGCGAACTCATGAGGTTTGTAATGCATAAAAATACAATGTAGTCTTAGTTGACGACTATTGTACTGACTTGTCTACTAAATTGACAACAAAGTCAAGCTCTCGGTTTCAGTGGGGATGGTGAAACATTAGCCAGTAGCTCTCAAGACCATAAAGTTAGATTATGGGACATTGAAACCGGAGAATGCAACTTAATATTAGAAGGGCACGATAACTTAATATCTTCAATTGCCTTTACTCCTCCACATATTCGGGATTATCTACTAGCTAGCGGTAGCGACGATAATACGATCAAACTCTGGAATCATCAAGGTAAATGTTTGAAAACACTGTGGGGACATGAAGATTGGGTATATTCGGTAGCTTTTAGCCCCAAGGAGGAAATTTTAGCTAGTAGTAGTCGAGACAAGACGATAAAACTTTGGGATTGCCGAACTGGTGAATGTCTATGTACCTTATCCGAACATCAAGAAACAGTCAAATCAGTTACCTTTAATCCTAATGGTACTGTACTGGCAAGCGCTAGCAATGACAACACAATTAAAATATGGGATGTAAATAATAGAACCTGTTTACAGACACTGATAGGACATCAAGATGGGCTATATTGCGTAGTTTTCAGACCAGATGCAAATATAATTGCCAGTGCTGGTAGTGACAAAACAATCAAATTATGGGATGGGGCTACTGGGGAATGTCTGCATACATTACAAGCACATACTCACCGAATCCGCATGGTAGTATTTAGTCGGGATGGTCAGATTTTAGCTAGTTGTAGCGATGACAGAACAATAAAACTGTGGGATGCCAATACGGGTGAAAATATTAGAACATTGTCAGGACATGATAAAGCAGTATGGACGATCGCAATTAGCCCCGATAATAATATATTAGCTAGTGGTAGCGAAGACCAGACTATTAAACTTTGGCATCTGCAAACAGGTGAATGCATTAAAACCTTAAGATGCACTAGACCCTATGAAGGCATGAATATTAGTAATATAACTGGTTTAACAATCCCTGAGAAAATGATTTTGAAATCCCTAGGGGCAGTGGAAGAATATAGCGGATTTCACGCCCCTTGAAGTACAAAAACAGACATTTGATCGTGAAACTTGATTTCTTCCTCCTCTCCCCTTACCTGCCCACGCGACTTCTTCTGGGCCTCCTTTCCCAAGGGGAAAAACACCCATCTACTGTGCCAAATCTTAGACAGAGAAGGGAATAATAATTATTTTTCTCATTTTTCAGTCAAAATTACCTCTTAGGGAAGATATGAATACTGTTAAAAATCATTCAATATCTATCTTGGTTTACGTCGGGGGTCTCGGACAAGGAAGCCCGTCTAATTCCCTAGTTGACCAGACTCAGTGGGTTATAAGTACTACGTTTAGAGTAAAATTTAAATTTAATAGTAGAAAATGCCGATCGCGGCGTTTCCTGCTCAAAACCTGTTGTGGTTAAACAGGTTGATGGCTTAAGCTATTGCGTGCTTCGCAAGTTCCGGCTCTAAACATTGTCCCTCGGCTAATCTTACCTCAAGTGCGGACTAACCATCAGGAGGAAATTTTCCTCTCAGACTTAAAAAACCTGAATTTCCAAGCTACTCACATTTCTTATGAATGAAGAAAATCAAGTTTCAAAGCAATCTAATACAAACGATCAAAAATCTGATGATTCTTCTCGTTCTCCAGGAGTTGATAAAATTTCTCCAGGAACGGATCCGAGTAATTCGGAAGATGCATCTAAAGATAATACAGAGGGCTATAAGGGAGACAACGAAACAAAGTAATTGAGTTACTCCCCGTACTTTTCGTGACGGGGATTTAGAGGACTAATAACATCCACCGTATATAATCCACCTAACCGCTGCATTGTCGGGTGAAGACAGGGAGGGGGAAGAAAAAATTTCTCATTACTAGCAAGTTGGTTATTAAATTTCTTCAGCAGTTTTACGCTTTATTTCAATCTTCGCCCTTAAACACCACTTGATTTGGCAACGGTAGTTGGAAAGATATACTTACTCTTACTTCGCGATTCGCAGTTATAAAGGTGACAGCGTTCGGGATATCTGCAAAACGCCTTTTGGAGCAATTTGTAATATATTTGCTCTTTTATATCTTTAACTATTTTTAATTAAAAAACTAAATCTCAGCGAATGGGAAGAGGAGGTGTATTCATAATCCGATCTTCCGAATCCACAGTCGGAGTAATCCAAGGTGCTGACGGTGGTAAATGTCGCATTGGTGTATACTTTTCGGAAGTAGGTAATAATGGTGTATAACTTGGCGGCATTTTATTCATCATACCTTCGGACACTGGAGGAATCCAAGGTGGTGGTGGTGGCATCGGCCTTATACCACCTTGTTCGGGATTTAACATTGCATCAATAGAATTATCAATTTTGACAGCTTGATATTCAACTCTATCAACTTTATGTAATGCAACTTTCTTTAGCCTATTAGTTGACACTGGGAAAGTATTTAATAAAACTGTTGTGATTGCAATTGTTACACTAAGAATTTGCCTTTTCATCTCAATGGCTCCGGATAACTTAGAAATTTGATATGGCTATGTACTCATCTACTAACTGCAACCACAGCATTTCAGAAATAAAACTTGACGGGCACCCGACGGGTTCCCATGAAAATTTTTTTTGAAGAAAAAACTTTTAAGGGAACCCTTGACTTTTTCCCCCTGCGGTGAGATTGTAGCTTAATTCATTTTCTGATTTTTTTGTGATAAATTATACTTTTAATTAAAGTAATGTATATTTTAATGATAATTTAAACAAAGTTATTAACACAAATACAAACTGAATATATATTATATTTTCAGCAATATTACTAATTATATTGTATTTAAATATTCTCTGTCATCATATATTGATTAAAGATTTAAAGATTTGTTGTGTTATAAAGTTTTAGTTTATACCTAGGATAATTCCCCATCTCCTTTATCCCCTAGTACGGCATTTCGCAACGTCCACAGATTCCGTTAAAATAACAAAGCAAACGTGAACCGTAACAGATTAGGGAAACTCCGGTGCAATTCCGGGGCTGTGCCGCAGCTGTAAAGAAGTTATGAGTTGATTTGAAAGTAGTTATGGTTTGTGGATAAGTTAATTAAATGTATACAATTATTAACTCCTCACTCCTAATTCCTCACTCCTCACTCTTAATCATCTAAGCCAGAACGCCTATCTGTCGCTCGCTCACTCACTTTATTTCCTGCGTTGCACGGGAGAGGGGCTTACTTAAGACAATGCAAATTATCAACAATTCAAATTCGGCTAACTTGCAATATGCACATCTGCAATTAC
>JBCBQE010000055.1:0-14658 GCA_039820385.1 Cyanobacteria bacterium J06635_10 | reverse complement strand
TTTTACGCCCACTTACTTACCACTAGTTTGTGACATGAAAAAATATTTTGGGGTAAAGATAGAGGTAAACTTAAGGGATAAGTTTATTTGAATTTAGGTATACTATATGACGAATTATAATTTTCTACAGCTTTTTTCAATAATAGCGCATATCGAATTTTAGACAAATCCATTGATAGCTATTAGCTATGACTTCAATTCTCAAATTTGTCTTGCTATATGACTATTTTGTAATTAATTTATCGGTAATACAACAAGAAATTAAGGAAGATTTTAATTCAGCTTAATTCATAGGCAACAAATTATCATAGATTGGGAGTGGTGCAAAAATTAACCGCGAGTTTTTCAATTCAATTAAACTGTATAATCTTGAGTGGCAGCAAAATCACGAAATAAATCTACAAGCTCAGAATTCTGTTCGCTCTTCCATTTAAGTCCAACCTGACGAGAGAGATTAAATTCAGCAATACTGATATATTTGATGCCAGATAGATTACTCCAAACTGGCATTAAGCTCATGCCTAAACCTGTTTGAACTAAGTGAATTACCCATTCTTCTTGGTTAGCTAAATAAACTGGTCGAGTTTTGACTCCAGCAGACTTATAAACTAGTGGATTTTCACGCCAAAATTCACAATTTACTCGCTCTATATATGGCTGCCCATTTAACTCCAATACACCAATTTCTTCTCTTTCTGCAAAGGGATGAATTGTTGGTACAGCTAGCAACAAATCCTGTTGAAATAGTTTTACAGAAGTGTTTGGATTCTCTTCACTGCCTAAAACTGTCAAAATTAAATCAACTTCTCCTTCCTCCAACCAGTTGTTGAGATTGCTTGCATAGCTATCTTTCAACTCGATAGTTATATGGGGATGTATGACTCGAAAAGCACTAACTAAGCTAGAAATAACTGAAATGCGTAAAGTACAAATAACGCCCAATCTTAGTGTGGGATGTTGCTGAAAATCTTTCAGCGTCGAAAGTGCTGATTGATACTCGTTAACAATGTTACGAGCTTTTTCCAAAAATAACCTGCCAGCTGGTGTCAAAACTGCTCGCCTCCCACCTCGTTCAAATAGTACTACACCCAATTCCTGTTCTAGCTTTTTAATACCTGCTGATAAAGAAGGTTGTGAGACAAACAAACTTTCTGCTGCCTTGGTAAACCCTTTCGTTTCAATAATAGCCAGAAAATACCGAATTTGAGACAAATCCATTGATAGATAACTGATAGATATTAGCTATGACTTTAATAGTCAAAATCGTCTTGCTATTTGCTTAAATCTTGATTATTTTATCAGGGGGAAGACTTTAAGTTATTAAGATAGTACCTAATTCATGGGGGGTAAAGATTCTTGAACAAATAGAAAAGGTCTGATGAAAAATGTTTGTTTTTATTGTCATGGGTGCCTGTTAGTATCATTTTTTGCTTGTGGTTAAGCAATCTTCCGTTATTAACCTAACCTAAGTTGCACAGTCATAAAGCGAATTAGGACAAGATAAACGAGCAATTACTCCTTTCCCGATGAAAGGTTACCGGTGTTGAGTGAGGGGGTAGAGGGGGAGTAATCTATTAGACAAAACAACGAGTTTGTGATAAGCCTTAGAAATTGCCAACCTCCGATCGCGATCGTTTGAGAGAAGCTATAGCTAATGGTAGCTTGGGAAATGCTTTATATTTCTTGGGTGAGTACGATATTCACACAACACAAAAGCAGAAGTGAGGCAAGATTGTTTCAGAGTTACTCATAATCAGAATTTTGATCGAGAAATATTTAAGCCGTATGCAAGCAAATATAGAAAATTCCCCGTCATGGCACGATATTGCCTAAGACTCATCAAGATGGCGAGATTGACGGGCACCCATGAGGCAGCTTTTTTACTTGAAGATGGGATTGCCATATTTTTAATCTTGAGGCATACGAATTTAATTAACTAAAAATTCATTGAGTTCCCATTCAGACAAAAGCTGGGATCGTCTGAAGGATGATGTTAGTAATACTTAATTTCTTTTATTTAAATAACAACGCAGATAGCTTATACTCTGTGTTTTAAAGTATAATGATATTTATAAATTTGGCTTGCCAAGTATATTTAAAAAGATACATACAAATTTTAAAATAATTTCTTTCTTAATCGGACTTTGTTATTTGCAAAAACCATATTTTTATGATATGTCATTCTTCTAGCTAAGTTACCTTTAAGTTTCTACTTATCTTTTTATAAATTAATAATTAATTAAGGTTTAATAGATTTATTCTAGGAGTGAGAAAAATCTTAATTAACAATTATTAATTCATATTCGTGTGATGAATTATGAAAGAACAATTGGAGCCAGTCACACAAAAATTTTTGATTGTTGACGATCATGAAGCAATCTTGGAAGGTACTGTTCCAGCATTGCAGACAAAGTATCCTTGGACTGAAATTTTTACAGCTAAGGATTCACAAACTGCTCAAAAATTAGTTCAACAATGCCATCCCGATTTGGTTGTAGTCGATTTGAGCTTACCTCGATCCCCTGGTGATTCTGCCAAGGTTGAAGTAGGCATGCAATTACTGGAAAATTTGATGCAAAGTAACGATGCACCGAATATCGTCGTTTTAAGTACCAATGTAAAGCCGTTAGTGAGAATTAAATGTATTGTCAATACTTACGAAGGAGGATTTGCAGCAATGGATAAATCTGTGCCATTCAAAGAAATGTTAAATTTAGTTGACATTGCTCAAAGAGGGTCAATTTATTTACCAAGAGAAGTGCGATCGCGTCCGGAATTCGATCGTAAATGGCTGGAAGTGTTAACTTTAAAATATGAAGAAGGGCTATCGGATAAGGCGATCGCAAAACAAATGAGTATAACCGATCGCACGGTGCGTAATTATTGGATTAGAATTCAAGATGCATTAGGTGTGTTTGATAGCCCTGATAAAGATTTGCGAATCCAAATAGAAATTGCAGCGAGAAAAGCTGGGTTAATTAATTAAAAATCAGGGATTAAACGGATGACACTAATAACTAATAACTAATAACTAACAACTAACAACTGATAATTGTGGTAGTAAATCTTTGGCGAAAAGTCAGACAGCAAGCGAAGTTGGCTCGTGAAGTTATTCTACCAGGCTCGGTGATAATTGGGTTAGTTTTAATAGTTAGGCTGACGGGATTTCTACAGCTATACGAATGGATGGCGCTTGATTATGTTTCACGAAATTGTTTTCCCAATGATATACCGCCAAGAATTACCATTGTCAGTATTGACGAAACTGATTTAAGAATGCTTGGCGGTTTCCCAATCGCCGATGGTGAATTAGCTAAAGCGTTGCGAATAGTTAATGAATTTAAACCCCGGGTTATTGGGATTGATATTTTCCGAGATTTACCAGTGGGAGAAAATAACAATTTATTGATTCAAGCTTTTAAAGAAATTCCCAATATAGTTGGAATTGAAGTAGCTTTAAATCAAGAAGAATCACTGAATGTTTTACCGGCTCCATCACTACCACCTCAAAGGATAGGATTTGCGGATATCATTGTCGATAGCGATGGAAAGTTACGTCGTAGCATCTTAGCTAATAGGGATTGGGATGGAAAATTAAAATATTCTTTTGTGACGCAGCTAGCAAGAATTTATTTGTCGTCTCTAGGTTTTGATTTTCAACATGGAGATAGGGTAAAAAACCCGATCAAATTTGGTTCCGTTGAAATACCTCCTTTCCAGACTAATACTGGAGGATATGTCAACGCTGATGCTAACGGCAATCAAATGTTAATCAATTTTTGTTCTAGCCAAAAGCTATTTACAAATATATCTTTAAGAGATATCTTTGCAAGAAAATTTTCTCCAAATATAATTAGAAACCGTGCTGTGATATTTGGCATGACGGCTGCTAGTACAAAAAACACTTTGATTACTTCTTCCTTGAAGTATACCTTGTTTTCTTCAATTACAGGGCAGTTAAAATCAATGCCCAATCAATTAATATATGGTGTGGAAATTCACGCTCATGCTTTAAGACAAATTTTATCTACTGTCTTAGACAAACCCATTTTATTGAATACATGGTCTAATTTTGGAGAATATGTATGGATCGTGATTTGGGGAATAATAGGAGCATGTTTAAGCGTTATTTTAAAATCTCCTTATAAAAGTGTACTAAGTGTTGCAATTATATGTATCGTACATATAATAATGTTCTATTTTTTCTTAACATGCGGCTGGTGGCTTCCAGCTGTACCGACTTGTTTAGTTTTCTCTTTAGCTGGATTAACGACATCATTTTTTGACAGAGGTTTAAGAGCAGAACTCAAACAGCGTCGCGACACTATCGAACGTATATATGAAGCAGTTCATAACGGACCTTTACAAAGTTTAGCAGTAATATTAAGAAGTAGCGAAGAAGATTTTCAGGTCGAAAGATTAAAAGAACAACTGCAAAATTTGAATAGAGAATTAAGGAATATTTTTGAATATTTGCAACAACAAGCAATGAATCAAACTAGCAGCTTGTATTTGCAAAATAACTTATTTATTGATTTACAATCTCCGATTTCCGAGCTTCTTTATCAAGTTTACGACCAAACTCTTAATCATCAACTTCCCGGTTTTAGCAGCCTACAAACCTATATTTCTCCTTATTTTGACTGTTTGAACGATCGACATTTTGATATAGAAAAGAAGCGAGGTTTATGTCTATTTCTTCAAGAAGCGCTATACAATGTAGGCAAACACGCGAATAATGCTACTCGTCTTGATGTATTTTGTTTATCTAGAGGGAATTTTTACGTTCTTCGTATTATTGATAACGGCGATACAACAATAAATCCACCACAAATATTACATGAAGGGCAAGGTACCCGACAAGCAAAAGCACTTGCAAAGCAACTTGGAGGAAAATTTCAAAGACGAAAAAATACTCATCAAGGAACTATCTCTGAGTTAATTTGGCGTAAGAAAAAACGATGGTTTTGGTAATCAATTTCGACCGAATTTTCCAAAATTGGAAATTAACTTGCCACAAAAGACAATGACTCGGAGGGGAGCTTATTGTCAAAATACTTACTAGCAGGCAAATACATAGGCGGTAGTCAAATGACACCCACTAATTCAGATCCCCAACGTTATCGCGGCTTTATTCTTACTTCTGTTGGATTGCAGAAGCTCAACGATTGTATTCAAAAATTGGAAGCTCAAACAAGAATACGCTATTCTGCTACCGCTATTGCCCGGAAAGTACAGTTAGCTATAGAGGATGGTATTCATCCTATTACAGTGAGAAAAATACTCCAATGTCGTACGGGGGTTGATTTACGCTCGATTAACCATGTTTTTCAAGCTTTGCAACTGTCTTTAAATGAAGGTGATTACGCTCACGCAAATTTATGCAAGTCTAACAAATCTAAATGGACTAGTGTTTTGCCTTCCAATTACAACAATATCCCAGATATATCAAACTTTTACGGACGTACTAAAGAAATCGCTCAATTAGAATACAAGATTATTTGCGATCGCTCTAAAGTAGTAGCTTGCGCAGGGATGTTGGGAATTGGTAAAACGGCTACGGCGATTAAATTAGCCCATTCGCTGAAACAAAGGTTTGAATTTGTTATCTGGAAGTCGCTACGCCAAGCTCCCACCCTTGAAGAGATATTGATCGGTGTAATTCGTAACTTATCTTCTAGGGATGACGATCGCAAAAACTTTCCAAATAGTTTGTACAGCTTAATAGATTTATTTATAGAAAAACTTCAACGCCATCGTTGTTTGTTAATTCTCGATGGTTTTGAAGTCGTCATGAGTAACTATGGCGGGGAGAATCAAGCTTATATTGAATTTTTACAAATATTTTTAGAAAATAAACATCAAAGCACTCTTGTATTAACCAGTAGAGAAAAGCCTAGAATAGTTGGTCTTTTGTCAGATAAGGACTTATATTCAATACAGCTTACTAGTTTACAGTTTGATGATGTTAAACAAATATTCAATCAACAAGGAAATTATCAAGGTTCACAAGAGGATTGGATTAATTTAGTTAATTACTATGGCGGCAATCCCTTAGTATTAAAAATGGTTGCTAATCGGATTTTGCGATACTTTGGAGGAAATATTTCTGAGTACTTAAAAGAATTGGTAGCAAGTAGGTTTATTCTTCATGATTTCAGTCGTTTATTCGGGGAAGAATTTCAAAATATATCTAAATTAGAGCAACTTGTCATGCAAAAACTGGCAAGTTACTCCTCGGAAGTTTCATTATTACAACTTCGTCAAGATTTGAATGAGCCTCCTATTGAAGCATATTTACTAGATATACTCGATTCATTGAATTCTCGTGGCTTCTTTGAAAAATGTGGAGCTGACTTTAAACTTCAACCATTTGTCGCAGAATGTGTTCGCAATATCGCGAGAAAATAAGTCCACCTGCTGAGACTTTGAGGGGTGTATTTCTCCCCCTGCTTACCTCTACCCGGCAATACTGGTTTGTGAGAGCAATAGTACTCCACCAGCCCGAACTATGGTAGGTTAGTAATAAGAGAAAAAAATGTTTTTCTCCCCCTCAGGTAATAGCTAAGAGGTGATAGGTAACGAAAAAAGCCATTAGTCATCAACCTAAGTAATTAGCCGCACTTGATATCATGCATCTTTATTTACGCTAGAAACAGATGCAATAGTGGGAATTACTTACAGATATTGTTTTGGCTGTTAAAACCACGTTTGAGCAATCGCAATCCAAAAATACCGGCGTTGAGGTGGATTATGTTGAGAGCAGCAGACATTATGACTACAGATGTTGCCACCGTTCGCAGTTCCGCAACTGTGGCACAAGCAGTTAAATTAATGCAAGCCAGAGGTTTACGCGCATTAATTGTCGAACGCCGTCACGATCAAGATGCCTACGGCATTATTACCGAAGCAGATATAGTTTACAAAGTGATTGCCTTTGGTAAAGATCCTGCCAAAGTGCGCGTGTATGAAATCATGAGTAAACCCTGTATAGTAATCAATCCGGATTTAGGCGTGGAATATGTAGCGCGATTATTTGCAGAGTATCGCCTACTCAGAGCACCCGTGATTCAAGGAGAATTAATCGGTATTATTTCCCTTTTCGATATCATTAATGAAAGTCAGTTTCTTGAGTTACCTCGGGTAGTAGTATTAGAACAGGAACTTCAGGATGCAATTAGAAAAGCCCGCGCTATGTGTAGCCAAACCTCTCCTCGTTCGGAAGAGTGCGCTGCAGCTTGGGATGTTGTCGATGAATTGCAAGCCGAGTTAGCCCATCAAGAAGCAAAGAAAATTCCCAAAACTGCTTTTGAAGAATATTGCGAAGAGTTTCCAGAAGCAATAGAAGGGCGAATGTATGACGATTGGTGTAGTGGTTAATCGGTATTAGCTGTAGGGGTTAAGAGCTCGCGGAGTTAATGATTATCTTAGCCTCTTTCCCCTCTTCCCCCTTTTCCACTTTACATTGGAATGTTGAGCCACTCCCCGGTTTATAAAACCGGGGATTCGGGCATCTACCCTAACTTTTCCCTCTTAGAAGGTATCTGCTTAAGGTTTAGCCCGTCAGTGAGATGATAAATTAGATGAAACTGATCGCCAAAGAATAAAACACAATGCCGGATAAAGAGTATATCATTTATTCGGCTTTGGAATTATTCTCATCTGAAAATTGTAGTGAATGTATTTTTGCTTGCTCAATTTCAGAATCAGGATAATTTTCTTTAATTTTTTTCAGATCTTGGTCTATTTCCAAAAGTTGTTTTTGTATATCTTTAATTACATGCTTAATTTTTTGTAATTTATATATTTCAGTGGGTGAATACTCAGATTTTACTTTCATTTTATGTTCCTCAAAAATTATGTTGTAAAAACAATTCTTTGTTTACTCGTGCCGTCCTATATTAACAATTCACGGTCTAAGCAAGATATTTGAAAGAGTAATTTATCGACCAAGACATTCATCATCAGTCAAATCATGAATCATGATAATAGTTAATAATCCTTCAGTCAAATCTGCTTAGTCTCATCGATCGCTAATACTCCCACAACCTCTTCATTGCTGGGAGTAGTGAGTAGATAAAAGATTTTTTAGTTTGCCAGTTCTCATTCACCCTGTGCGGTGCGGCAGTACGCCGGAGCCTTATTTGCTTTGGTGGACTACTAGATATAGGACAAAATTGGCTCATGCAGTACATATAATTAATATGTCTTCTGAACTATTTGTAGAAGTCAAGGGCTCCCTGCCAAATTTTTTCTTCTCAAAAAATTCTCATGGGTACCCGTCAATTAAAGCTGATAATTTTAAGCATAGCGATTAAATGTGAGGAACTTGTGAGGGAAAACAAAATTGATTTAATAATTTGTTTATGTCGCAATTAGATATGACTTATTGTCGTTGGTTAATATTTGCTGTAGTGCTTGCGGATTGCTAACAAAAACGACAGTTTTTTTCAACTGTAAAGTAAAGATATCCCCGTAGCGTTTAGCACAGTTTTCCAGGAGCGCTAAAGGATTAAGGATAAACTGAAGTGTTTGGATAAATGCCGGAGTCTTGGGGCCATTTGGTAATTTCATGGGCTTTGGCAATTTAACATCTTTTACTAATAATAATTATTTTTAGGATGTTGGGAAGAGGGGAGAGAGGGGGAGAATTCTGGCATTCTGGCATTCTGGCATTCAAAATTCATGAACGAGTTACTCCTAACTCCTAACTACTAACTATTAATAACTAATATCGAAATCACGAGCCATAATCGTTTTTATTTCTTCTCGATCTGGTAACCAGTAGCTAGTATTAAACTCTTGTCTAGTACTAACTCTACCCGGCAAAGTCAACATTTGGATATTTGAGCGATTAATTCCGACTCCAAAATTAACTAAAGTTAATAAACTATCAAGGCTGAGGTTGGTATCAATATTTTCTTTTACTGTACTGAGAATAATTGGCGATCGCACTAATGTTGCAGGATTTAAGGCTTGTTCGATCAAAGCTTGCATTACCATTTGCTGGCGTTGAATGCGGCCAATATCGCCTCTACCATCGTTACGGAAACGCAACAGTTGTAAAGCTTGCTCGCCATTTAGATGTTGCTCTCCTGCTTTGAGATTAATATATAAATGTTGGGAATCATCTTGATATTTTAAATCTTTGGGAACGTTAACCGTTACTCCTCCTAAAGCATCAATCAGTTTACCTACTCCCAAAACATTGATACGAGCGTAACCGTTGATCTCTACATCTTCTAAAAGATTACTAACACTTTTCGCACTTAAATAAGCACCACCAAAACGATTAGCAGCATTAATCTTTCTCAAACCATAACCTTCTATTTCCGTACGCGTATCTCTAGGAATAGAAAGCATATTTAACTTGTTATTTTTCGGATCGAACCTAATTAATAACATCACATCGGAAAGTCCATCAAAGGAATTTACTTGCGGTAAATATCCCAACTCTTTAGCTTCTGCCGGTGCATTTCGCGTATCTGGGGGAAGTACACTCATCCCCATTACCAAAATATTTACAGGGCGATTTAGCTGTAAAAATAGTCCTTGAGAAACAGCATTACTTTCAAAAAAATCTACTTCTTCCGGGTTGAGATTAGCTTGCGTAAACGGCTTACTATTCAAGAAAATTCCAAACAACGCTCCCGCAACAGCCGAAACAAAGGCAATTTTACCCATCTTCCCCCAAAACCCCCGCGAGCTTTTAGGTTGAAAATTGCCTACGCGAATGTTTTTTCTGTGGAGACTTTCTTTATGAATCAATTTCTGAAATTTTTTCATAAATGAAATTAGGGTTAGTAAATTACGGATTCTTTAATTTTGCACGTTTACTAACTACAATTCTGTTACTGTTGATTACGTAAAATTTTACGGTAATGTAGCGGAAAATCAGTGAATATAAATATCTGGTTAGCTCAAATTTACAGCAGTTATTTCAGAGTTTATACAAATTTTTTTCTCTTAACTGCCAATAACTACTTCAGTTATCTTAAAATCTAAAATATTATTTTACAATCATCTTTGACTCAAAGTTGAGCATTTATCAATATTTCTGCTGCTTTTTTCAAGTTACTCTCAAAGCCACTCAACCCAAATAACCGCCTTTGGGAAAACGCCCCATCTACGAGCAACAACAAATATTTACCCAACTGTTGCGGATTGGAAACACCTGTTTTTTCTGCAAGCTTAGTTAAACGCCAAAGCACCTGTTTTTTGTGAGCAATTGCTACCTGATGCCCGGGATAATCTAGTTGAGGAAATTCGCCAATCGCAATCAAAAACGGACAACCGTAGCACTCTGGTTTTACCAATAGTTCATCTATCCACTCAAATACCGCCAATAATTGCTCCTCCCCATTATCTGGATATCTACCTACCGCTGCATCAAAATATTCCCAAAAAAGGCGATCGCGCTCTTGCAAAAATGCCACTACCAAGTCATCTTTCGATGGATAATATCGGTAAAGCGTCGTTTTCGCAACCCCCGATTCGGCTATTATCCTATCCACCCCCACTGCTTGAATCCCATTCTCATAAAATAACTCGCTCGCTACCTCTAAAATCCTTTCCCGCGCTGGGCTCTTGGCTTTTCTTGGCATTATCTGAATAAATCAACTATTGACATGATACAGACCTGTCTGTTACTTTTTCAAATAGTAATACGATACAGACCTGTCTGTTTTATTTATTGTTGAAATTTTAGGAGCGTAAAACCATGAAAATAGGCATTATCGGTAGTGGGAATATGGGGCGTTCCCTCGGTATTCTTTGGGCGGAACTTGGGCATCAGGTATACTTTGGTGGGAGAACCGCAGAAAAGGGTAAAGCCGTTGCAGATATAGCCCGAAATAGTACTCAAGGCGGTACAAACCAGGAGGCAGCAACCTTTGGAGAAGTACTGCTTTACACCATCCGTAATGTAAATCCAGCGGAAGTTCTTTCTGATATAGAAGTGTTATCGGGAAAGGTTTTGATTGATTGCAATAACTTTGAAATACCCGAAGGTTTTGCTTATTCACCCATTGAACTATCAATAGCCGAAAAGTTAGCGTCAGAGGTTCCGAAAGCCCGGGTAATTAAAGCATTTAACACGATGGCGCAGGAAGTATTTGAACTCGCACCAACACCATTAAAAGATTACAACGTTTCTTGTTTTGTCGCGGGGGATGATGAGGAAGCAAGGAATACGGTGATGACGCTTGCAGAAGATATTGGATTTAACCCGGTTGATTGTGGTGGTTTGCGGAATGCGCGATTGTTGGAAGGGTTGGGAGACTTTATTCGATTTATGATAATCGGGCAAAAATTGGGTTCCTATGGGACAATTTCGGTGAATGTATTACCTGCTGCACAACAGAAACGTTTGGGAGGAAGACAGGTTTAACATTATCACAAAGAAAAGCAGAGAAACGAAAACAGCTTTACTGAAAGTAAGAAGTATCAATTAAAACTTTATCTCTGAATATAAACCCGAAAATTAATCAATAATTATACTTAATTTAATTGATTTGCGTATGAATAAATACTATCAAACGGCGATCGAGTAGTTTTCCTGTCGAGGAGATAGAAACGCACTGAAAAAACTCCGCGTACCTCTGCGCCTACCTCCTCTTCCTCTGCGTTAAGAACTTTCTAGCAATTGAGAAGCAACTCGTGTAAATTCTTCCGTCATCCAATCGGAACCAGTTTGTTGATATACTTCAATCAAAGAGCGATAAAACCATAAAGTTTTTTCTTTTCCACCCTTAAATCTAGTCCAAACTCGATCTCCAAATTTTTGTCTGTCCGTAAGCAAACTACGGGCATTATGTAGTTTATCAGCTAAAGAGACTCGCCGCACGGAAGGAGTTGCATGGCGCAAGTTTTCTAAATATTTCCGTTTGCGCTCTTCCCAGGGTGGTTTGGGATAAGTATCGCATTCGGTACAACCATCAATAATTGCAACTATTTCCGAGCCAAAGACTCTGCGGATTTGCTCGCGAGTTTGACTTCCACCTTGGTCTTCGACGCTATCATGTAATAGAGCTGCGATCGCTTCATTTTCATTTCCCCCTGCTTCCAATACCAGCGCAGATACACTGAGTAAATGGGAAATGTAAGGAACACCACTCCTAAATCTGGTTTGCTTGGCGTGGAGACGGGTTGCGTAAACTAGCGCCGCTTCAAATTTGGCTGTCAAAACTGTTTCATTTATCATGATCTTCAAAATCGAATCTCAAATTCAGGTGATTATAGTTTTTGTCGGTTAAATACAATTTTTCGTTATTCCCTAAGATATAGAGTAATAAGTAATAAGTAATCAGTAATAAGTAATAACCACCATTGAAATTCCCTACTTTATGCACTCCTAGTTATTTTGTTTCAACTGCTGGAAATATTTCAGCTGAGCAAGTGAAGAGATACATTGCTCAACAAAAACTCTAGGCGGATAGACGTAATTAGTTTTCATCCCTGGCTTGAAAGCACAGGGTTTTCAACATTTTTCTTATAAAACAAATTTTTTCACAGAAGAATAATCATGTGTTGTATTTTTTACCTTCTCTGTTCTATATTAGTTGACTTGGAGGATAAAGGAAACAACCCTCAAGACGAGGCATTTTACTTTAGTGTCGATTATCAACTTTAATTTAGTTGTTAGTCGTTGGTTGCTAGGAATAGGGAATGGAAAGTTAGAAGTTACTAACTCCTAACCCCTAACTCCTAACTCCTAACTCCTAACTCCTAACTCCTAACTCCTAACTCCTAACCCCTAACTCCTAACTCCTAACCCCTAACCTTATACTTATGTCATTTAATTTCAGTCGCCGTAAATTTCTTTGGTATAGTTCGGCAGTTTTTAGTACTAGTTTACTACTAAAAGCTTGCGGCAACAACGAAACTTCCACAACGACAGATGGTGAGGAAGTTTTCAAAGTTGCGATCGCGCTTCCGGGATCGATTACTGATAAAGCCTGGAATCAGTCTGGCTATGAAGGGGTACAATTAGCAACGCAAAAATTTGGTGCGAAAACTGCTTTTCTAGAACAAGTTCCCCAAGCAGAGCAAACGGAAGTTTTAACCGATTTTGCTCGTAAGAAGTATAATGTCATATTTTGCCACGGCGGTCAATTTGATGCAGCAATTCAACAAGTAGCGCCGAATTTCCCCGATACGTTTTTTATTGCTGTTAATGGTGCAGTTAAGGGAGAGAATATTGCTGCTTTACGTATCAAACATCCCCAAACTAGTTATTTGTGTGGAATCATTGCCGCTTCCATGACCAAATCGAATAAAATAGCTTATATTGCCGGACAAGAATTTGCCGCAACTCAGGAAGAATTACGCGGTTTAGAATTAGGAGCAAAGTCAGTTAATTCTAAAATTCAAGTTACTTCTACTTTTACAGGGGATTGGAATGATGTTGCTAAGGCAAAAGAAGCAACTCTGGCTTTAATATCTACTGGTGCTGATGTGATTTTTCAATGGTTAGATAATGCTTCACCTGCGGTGTTACAAACTGCGGCAGAAAAGGGTATTTATGCTTTTGGCAATACAATAGATCAGTTAGAAATAGCACCAAAGGCTGTATTAACTAGTGCTGTTAAACGGATGGATTTAGCAATAGCTTATATCGCCGAATTGGCGAAGAATAAACAATTAAAAGGCGATATTTATAGAATTGGTTTAGAAGAACCTGATATTCTCAATCTAGGTAAATTTGGCGATATGGTACCGGAGAAGATTCAAAAAAAGGTACTCGATACAAAGCAGCAAATATTAGAAAATAAAATTAAAATAGGCAGTTAAGTAGGTTGGTACAGAAAATTATCGTTGGGGGAAGGCAATAGGCAATAGGCAATAGGCAATAGGCAAGCTTGAGTAAGGGTTTGAGGATAAAAAACATTTTTTAACATAGCTCGGTTTATTTATGCCGACTTACTTAGAAGAAGGGCTGGATAAAATATCTGAGGATTTTCGTAAAATGGTATAACACACCCTAGAAATACTTAATCTAAAATCCCAAATCCAAAATCTAAAATCGAATGACATATTTACGCTTAGAAGGAATTACAAAGTATTTTGGTTCTTTCCTTGCCAACGATGATATTAGTTTTGAAATAACATCAGGAAAAATTCACGCTATTTTAGGAGAGAATGGCGCAGGTAAGACTACCTTAATGAACATTATTAGCGGCATTTATCAACCCGATAAAGGTCAAATTTACTTACAGAATCAAGCTGTAAATATTACATCTGCTAATGTAGCAATTAAACGTGGTATTGGCATGATTTATCAACACTTTATGCTTGTACCGCAGTTAAGCGTCACAGAAAATATTATTCTGGGAATGAATCGCAATTGGCGCTTAAATATCAAACAAAAGCAACAGGAGATAGCCGCTTTATCTGACTCTTACGGATTGGAAATTAATCCCGAAACCAAAGTAGGAGATTTACCAGTTGGGGTACAACAAAAGGTAGAAATTCTCAAAGTTCTTTACCGTCAAGCTAAGTTATTAATTTTAGATGAACCAAGTGCAGTTTTAACACCATTAGAAGTTCAATCTTTAATTAAAATTCTCCGTCAACTTGCAGCCGCTGGTAATACAATTATTTTTATTAGTCATAAGCTAGAAGAAGTCATGAATCTTTGCGATACCGTGACGGTATTGC
>JBCBQE010000054.1:0-14681 GCA_039820385.1 Cyanobacteria bacterium J06635_10 | reverse complement strand
CGATGTTTATTGCTGTACATCCAACCGCGTTGCCATTTCTCTGCTTCACCGTAGGTTAACCCTAAACTCTTTGTGGCACCTTTGGCAATATTCTCGCCGACTCCTAACCGAAGATTACCGCCGACTGCTATATAACGTTGACGGGGAGTTACACCTTCAGGGGACACATGATCGAAATATCGTCTTGAAAGCATATCTTTTGCATGAAGTTGCGCTGCTTGGGAAAGTAAGGAGTCTTCTTGCAAGGAAGATAAATTATTTATATTACGATCTCTATTAACTAGTTTGAGTGCAAACTTTCTTACTTCTGGTAGAGTACGCAATTTTTCTGCATTTAAAGCTGTTACTTTACACTCACCTATTTTCCAATCCTTACCGCCATTACCGTTGTAACAATGTAAAAATAATCCTAATGGTGAAAGTTTAGTCCAAAAGTAGTTAGGATCTACCGGATAACCCCTTTGTGCTTGTCTGACAAAATATATAATTGGTTGTGATGTCAATAATAATGTAAATAATAGAACATATTTCCACCATACCCCTGTTTTATTTTTGTTTGCCATTTGTCAGTGTAAAGACTGTTTATTAAAAATTGCTTTGTTATTTATATAGCTGCTTTTTCAATATTTAAGCAAGTATATTTGATCGAGAAAATATGTTTTTTTGTTTAAAGTTTTTACTAATACCATTTCTTTATAAAGATGCGCTTAATTCAGCCCTCGCGTTGGTGGGAGTGAGAGTGATTAAGCGCAACCTCATACAGAATTGGTATAAGTAGTTAGGCGCAATTAAATATAAAATAAAACCTCACCCTCAATCCCTCTCCAAGAATCAGGAGAGGGAAGCCGGAAATTTGCTCCACTTACTTATTTAATATAAAAGATAATTTAATTCACACTTCTATTGAGCTAAAGTAAGCGATGAAGGAAAAGCTTTTAGCTGGGAGATTTATCCGTGCAAATAATAATTAGGACTTTGCAAGAAGTTGAAATTCCCTATTCAGATCGGATTTTTAGATTAGCATTTGGTACCTTTGTAGGATTACCCAATCCATTACAATTTTACGGCGATGCTGATTATATTAAGCATCGCTGAAAAACAGATCCGAGTGCAGCATTTGCGGCGGAAATTGACGGTAAATTAGTCGGTATAAATATTGCTTGTCGTTGGGGGAGCGTAGGTTTTTTTGGTCCCTTAAGCGTACATCCTGACTATTGGAATCAAGGTATCGCTCAACATTTGATTGCCGCCGTGATGTCAAAATTTGAGCAATGGGATATTAAACAAGCTGGTTTGTTTACTTTCACTAACAGTTCCAAACATCACGTACTTTATCAAAAATTTGGCTTTTACCCTCGTTTCCTGACTTTTATTATGGCGAAGTCTGTTGGGGTACAAGCAGAAATATCGGTGCTTGCGCAATATTCCCAGTTGACATCAGAATTACGCCGTAAATGTTTAAAGGATTGTTTAGAAATTACCAATGCAATTTATCCTGGTTTAGATGTATCCTCAGAAATTATTGCTGTAGAAGAACAAAATTTAGGTGATACGGTTTTGCTTTGGGAGGATAATAAATTAATTGGATTTGCGGTTTGTCATTGTGGCGAACAAACAGAAGCTGGTAGTAATAAATGTTATATCAAATTTGCAGCAGCAAAACCGGGAATTAACGTCGCAGCAAATTTTGAAAAATTACTAGTATTGTGTGAAAATTTTACTGCAACCCAAGGATTAACTAATTTAATTGCAGGAGTTAACACCAGTCACGAGCAAGCTTACAAAATCATGTTCCATCGACAATTTAGAACAGAAATTATTGGTGTTTCTATGCATAAAGATAACTTGGAAGGTTATAGCCGAACTGATGTTTTTATTCTAGATGATTGGCGTTAGAAATTGACGCGATAAAATATGTTACAAGTAGCTTTAATAAAAAGATATTAATTTTTCTCCCGTAAATCTTTCAATTGTAGGGTGTGTGACGGTTACGATCAATTATCAACAATAACCCAATCATTTCATATTACCGTCACGCACCAATTATTCGATAATAATGCCTTAGTTAATTGTAGGGTGTGTGACGGTTACAATTAATTTCAACAATAACTCAATTATTTAATATTACCGTCACGCACCAATTATTCGATAATAATGCCTTAGTGCTAGAGCAAGCTGTTATTCAAGGAAAAATTATAAAACGATGGTTTTTACGATACATTAAAATTGCATCATAACCCAACATCTCGATTTCTCCAAAATTCTAATTTTGGGTTACGACACGATATTAAAGATTCTCGTTATTTTTCAAATTTTTTTCCTGTCTAACCCAACCTACAAAAATTGATATTTTATCGATAAATAGAGTTATTAGTAAGTGCGTACGTCATAGTTTGTCTCTGAATTTCTAAAATTACTTGCTGTACTTCAGTTTCCTTACCTTGTTTTCTAAACACAGAGGCTGCTTTTCTTAAATCTATAACGAGGTAGTAGGCATTAGACACCTTGGGAAAGTTGTGCCTAAGATTCTCATCATCAGCCAACGCCTTAATGGCTACATTAATTAAAAAATCTGATCAAATGTATATGGCATTACTTGTTCTATGAGTTGCTAATCTATAAACTGCAAGTAAACAGTATAGGAGGCTACTGACACATTTTTTCTTGTAGGGTGCGCGAGCTTTCTTATTGATTGTAAACGCAATAATCAGCTTGTAGTACGGCACCAACCAAGTTTTTGTGACAATTGCGGGCCCTCCTGAAGTAGTTTCTCAAAATAATTCAGTTATAGTATTCTAACCATGAAATTTAATCGATTTGTATCTTTTCTTCTCGCAGTCATCGCTGTCTGCACATTTTTCTTTTCCCCTGTAGCTATGGCTGACGAAATGCCTGCTGTTGTAGCCCCTCAAGGTGTTTGTACTAGAGACATCAACCAGTGCGGCAATGCCAGCATATGCAGTTGCCCGGATGGATATGAATACAATGCAAGCGTTGGCTATTGCTTGATTGACGACATTTATAATGCAACTAGCCGTGGATTTGATAATCTTGGGGTGAAAAGCTCCTGTTCAATCCAAGCACAAGCTTTGCCTACTCTATGTACGAGAGATATAAATGAGCTTGGTTATCCCAGCCTTTGCGCTTGTCCAGGTGATAGCGAATACAATCAATTATTTGCACAGTGCGTAATCCCGTTGCGATAAGACAGGTTTAATCTGACATAATACTAAAAAACCCGGCTTCAAAAACCGGGTTCCCAAATTCTCAAAAACCAATTAATCTACAATTCCAAACACCACTTCCGAAAATCATCACCACGCATTTCAAAATTCGTATACTGATCGAAACTAGCACAAGCTGGAGACAGTAAAACTACTGATGCATCATGCTGCTTTGCCAATTCCAATCCGCGAGAAACAGCTTTTTGCATCGTTCCCACATCTTCGTAGCTGGAATATCCTTCCTCTTGCAAACGTTTCCCAAAGGAAGGCGCTGCATCTCCAATTAATAAAACTGCGGCAGCTTTTTCCTTAATTTTAGCTATCCAAGGTCGATCGTTACCAGCTTTCGCCGCACCACCAGCAATCAAGATTGTTGGACTTTTTACCGATGCTAACCCAACTTCGGCAGCATCGTAATTTGTCGCTTTACTATCATTAATGAAATCAATTCCTTCCCAAGTGCGAATGTGTTCCAAGCGATGAGGTACCCCAGGAAACTCGCTAATAGCTTGGTGAATTGCTTCTTTCTCAATTCCCGCTAACCTTGCCGCCGCAACACTGAGCAACAGGTTTTGCAAATTGTGTTCTCCCACCATTCGCAATGCGGAAATCGGCATAATTTTTCGATCTTCCGATACAGATGCAATGTGTTGCGTCTCTACAACCCAACCATCTTTAATGTAAAAACCTTTACCGCCGATTAATTTATCTTTACCTTTAATGCTCGTCCAATAAGCATCTTTCCAATCAGTTTCACCCATTTTTCTTAAGTATGGATCGTCACCGTTGAAAACCTGCATTTGAGAACGATGCAATAATTGCGCTTTGATATTGTAGTAATTTTCTACAGTTTTGTGACGTGCCAAATGATCTGGCGTTAAAGTCGTCCAAATGCCGATTTTGGGAGTTATTGAGTTGGAAGATTCGATTTGATAACTGCTGAGTTCCGCAATTATCCAATCGAGAGAGGGGGTACTTTCTTCAATTGCAATCTGGGAAGCAGCGTTACCAATATTACCGCAAGTGGGAGCGTTTAAACACGCAGTCTGAAATATTGCGCCGATTAATGATGTTACAGTAGTTTTACCGTTGGTTCCGGTAACTCCTACCCAGGGAATAGAACGTAAATTGCGCCATGCAAATTCCATTTCCCCTATAGTTTCAATTCCTTTTTCCCTGGCTTCTATTAATGCGGGAATATCCCAAGGTACACCGGGACTAACTACGATTAATTTCGGTAATTCGGTATCGTTTAGTAGCAGGGAATATTCTAATTTAACTGTGATTCCCTCGACAGCAAGTTCTTGTTGTTGTTTGAGGAGGTTAGGGGAGGTTTTGGTATCACCTATCTCCACCTCCCAACCTTCTCGAATCAACAATCTCGCCGCAGCAACACCGGACTTTCCTAATCCTATGACATGAGCTTTAGGCATAGACTGTAAGCAGAAATCCCTGGTTAAGCAATTTTATATTAGCGTTTCTTGGCATAATTTACACCATGTCTTGTTGATTTTCACTACAGATTTTTTACAATTGCGCCAAAATCAGCTAAAATTCTGGCGTGGTTACGAAGTAATCCTAGTAAATACAGACGATTTCTTTGAATATCCGGATTGTCATCCATTACTAACACGCTTTCTGGTCCGTCGAAAAAGGTGCTGACTGTAGGTGCTATTTCTGCTAATCCTGCTATCAGTTGTTGGTAATTACGAGTAAGTTGTGCTGCTTGGGTTTGCGGTAGTAAGCTGACGACTGCGTTATAAAATGATTCTTCCGATGACTTCTGAAACAAGTCTTTTTGTACTAAGTTACCCGGATCTAGTTGTTGGGTATCTAAATCACCTTTTGCCGCTAATCTTGTAGAACGATTTACCGTTTCGTAGATTTTATCTAAGGTGCCATTATTGCGAATTTCTTGCAGGAATAAAGCGCGATCGCGAACGTCTAGTAAGTCTTGTAATGCCCTTGCTGTATATTCTGGATCGTTAACTCCGAGCACGGCATTAACTAAGTCGTAGTCGATCTGTTTCTCTTCTTGTAACAAGGTGCGGATGCGTTGCAAGAAGAAGTCTTCTAAGGATGCGACTAATTCGGCTTTATCTTTATTGTATTGAGTCGCGAATTCTGCTGCTGTGTCTTCCAGTAACTGCTGCAAGTTAATTGATAAATCGCCATCCCAAGTAATATTAACTATCGCAGTTGCCGCTCTACGCAAGGCAAAGGGATCCGAGGAGCCAGTGGGAATCATTCCCAAACCGAAAATACTTACTAAGGTATCGAGTCTATCGGCGATCGCCACAACTCTACCGGTAATAGTTTGGGGTAAAATATCATCGGCACCTCGCGGTAAATAATGCTCGAAAATCGCATCAGCCACAGCTTGGGGTTCGTTACTTTTTAAAGCGTATTTTTGACCCATAATTCCCTGTAATTCCGGGAATTCATATACCATTGAGCTAACTAAGTCGGCTTTACATAATAAAGCTGCTCTTTGGATATATTCTTGCTCTTGAGTTTCTAAATTTAATTGATTGGAAATCCTTTCAGCAAGGGTACAGATTCTATCAACTTTTTGTCCCAGAGAACCCAAATCTTCTTGAAAAGTTACTTTTTCTAACTGCCCTAAAAAGCTTTCCAAAGATTGTTTCAGATCGTTATCGTAGAAATATCTACCGTCAGCCAAACGAGCGCGAATTACTCTTTCATTACCTTTAGCAATGATATCAGCTTTTTCCGGGTCGCCATTAGAAACCGTAATAAAATAAGGCAACAATTCCTTTTTATCCTCAGTTTTAAACATCGGAAAATACTTTTGGTGAGAAACCATCACAGTAGTAATTACTTCCGGTGGTAATTCCAAAAATTCCGGTTCAAAATTACCCACAACAGCAGTCGGAAATTCCACTAAATTAACAACTTCTGCCAACAAATCGGGATAAATTTCGGCGAAACCATTCAACTTTTGCGCCGCATCTTCTATCTCTTGAGTAATCCGATTAACCCGGGTTTCCACATCCACAACCACAGAAGCTAAATTCAAACTACTAACATAATCGGTAGCTTGAGTTAAGGTGAGATCGCCAGGATGTAATACGCGATGTCCCCGGGAAATATTACCACTTTTCACCGCTTCCGAATTATTGTCAATTTCTATCGGTAAAATTTTATTATCCAACAAAGCCACCAACCAGCGAATCGGACGAGAAAACTTTAAATCCCCATCACCCCAGCGCATCAATCGCTTGCCTTCCAACCGAAAAATCCATTCCGGAATTATTTCAGTGAGAATATCGTTGATAGTACGTCCTTTGATACTTTTCTTAATAAAAACAAAATCACCCTTATCAGTAGGACGAACTTCAAAAGCCGAAACATCAACACCTTGCTTCTTAGCGAAACCCTCCGCCGCTTTAGTGGGGCTACCATCCTTAAAAGCAGCCTTCGCGGGGGGTCCCTTTATCTCCTCCTCCCGATCCGCTTGTTGCGGCGGTAAACCCTTAATTAATACTGCCAATCTGCGGGGAGTACCGTAAATTTCCACCCCATCAGTATCGAGAAAATTTTCCTGTAAAGAAATTGGAATTTGACGCTTCCATTGTGCTAGAGCACTGCTAAGAAAGCTTGCGGGTAGCTCTTCGGTTCCGACTTCCAATAAAAAATTAGCCATAGCACACACTCAAGTATGAATTATCAAATACGAAGGGTTAGTATCCTTCATTCGGCATTCAATTTCAACAGTGTACCTCGGGTTTTGGATTGGTTGTTGGGATTGGGGGAGTTAATTTTTTTTGAACGCAGAGGAGCGCGGAGGTTAACGCAGAGGAGCGCTGAGGATTAAAGAAATTAATTGTAGGGTGTGTGACGCTTTGATAATTTTTGTACGTAGCGACAATATTATAGGGAGCGTCACGCACCACCTGAGTCTTGTGACAATTGCGTAATTACTGGGATTTTAAAAAGGTTTAGGCGGTTAAAACCGCTACTACACAGGCAAAGTCTACCTGCGTGGACTATTGAATTTCGTTCTGCGCGCAAGCGGATTTTGATTGTGTAGCTGCGGTTTCAACCGCCAGCTAAAGTATGAAATTAGACTTTTCAAACAATCTCTTACATTACTGCTAAAAAAAACCAGCAGCACCCAGTAAATCCGAGCCTGCCGATCAAAAAAGTGTGTAGTGTAAGGGCAACAACAGTGAACAGTGAATGCAGATTCATCTCATGACTGATAACTGTCATGGTACTGATAACTGTTAAACATTCCTTAGACTAGCGTAACCAAAAGTAGCATTAAATTCTTCACACCAGATTCCCACAGACTTATAATTAGCAAGGTTTAGGTTGTTAGGAATTTCATAACGCTGTGCGCCATTGAAGCTTTTGATGCGAGCGAGTGTAATATAGTTTCCTTCTCTAACGTTGAGGGGTATGGTGCTATTTTTGTGTAAAATAATTTTGACATCGGGACCGTTACCAGTCTTAAATGCTTTATTAAACTCTAGATAACGTTTACCGTTGATGGTGACAATTTTAGCTTTACCACTAGTGGCTTTTTCAGCTTTGACAAAGTTACCGGATGCAATTAATGACTTGGATTTTGCTGCGATTGTAACACCTTGTCTTGCTCTTTGAGCTTGTGCGGGCTGTGCATTAATTGCTAATTGTCCAACACTGCCGAATAATACGATTGATGCGATTCCTAAGCCAGCTAATTTGTTGAATTTCATAATCGTTAACTCCTCGGTTTTTGTTTGTTTCCCTGTCCTTAATTACTAATATCGGGGATGATACTGAGGAACTAATGATTGCTAACTGAGGAAATGGTAAGAGTTATCTGAGAAAACTGAGAAATGGAGAGTTGAGATCGCAAATTTATCGTCGATGGCATCAACAGAGCGATAAAACCGGAGAGTATGGGCTATAGCAACAAGATATAGCGGTTTTCGGTTGAGTGGAGTATTACACACAACCCCTCTCCAAACCTCTCCCCTCAATTCGGGAGAGGAATTTTGTATTGTATTCAAGTGAAATCCGCTATATTTGATTGGTTCCTTTCTCGATCGTAATTCTATAAGCCAAACAGAGGTTAAATGATTTTAGTCGATGGTATGGTCTTATTTGAAGAGCCTGCTGCGGCGACGGTGCTGTAAGGGGAAATTAATGCCGAATTACATCTATATAGCAACCAGCTTAGACGGATTTATCGCTACAAGCGATGGTGGGATCGATTGGCTATTGGAGATACCCAACCCCGAAGGGAGCGATTATGGATATGCTGAATTTATGAACGGTATTGATGCCATGGTGATGGGACGAAATACCTTTGAGAAGGTTTTAACTTTTGGTGAATGGCCTTACCATAAACCTGTGTTTGTCTTAAGCAATAGTTTAACGGAAGTTCCTGGAGACATCATTGATAAAGCTGAAATTGTCAGCGGTGATATCAAGGAGCTAATTAAAGAATTGAATCGGCGAGGCTATCACAATTTATATATTGATGGTGGTGAAACAATACAGAGTTTCTTAAGAGAAGATTTGATCGATGAAATGATTATTACTCTTTGTCCAATTCTCTTAGGAAGTGGATTTCCTTTATTTAAGAAGCTTGACAAAAGGCTTGATTTCAGGCATAACAAAACGGAAGTATATAACCATACTTTTGTCAAAAATCATTATATAAGGAACAGATAATAGTAAACTAATATTTTTCCGTAAATGGCTCCCAGGTAGAATGTTCCATTGGGAGCAATTTACTATTTATAAATGAAAAATTCCATTACTCAATAACAGACGTAGCAATGCTACGTCTCTACAATTGCCGTCCTTATAACTTCATTTTCATTCCTCAGAATCTTTGTTGTTGCTTAAATTATTATTACCGTTGTTATTGCCGTTATCATTACCATTATTATTGCCATTATTGTTACCGTTACCATTCAAATTATCACTGATGTTGACATTTATGTAAAAATTGATATTAATTAAGCTACCGTTTCTACCGCTAAATATATAGCCTAATATTAGTCCTAAGATTAAAGATAATAAAATCACATTATCTTCCTAAAAGGATGAGCAAAATGATAAATAAATTTCTACTTTTGAATTGATTTTATAAATTAATTAATTCATAAACTGTTCAATCAAACCCAAAATTATTTATTTTTTCTGACAAAAAGATTACTTTCTGTAAGAGAAAATAGAGAACAGGAGTCAATTCAGTTATCAAGTACCGGTACCTCCCTAGCTTGGCACTCATTTCGTAGTATATATTTTTTCCCTCCACGCCCTATACTGGGGGCTTATATCCATTTTATTTTCTGGTCATTTATTGGTACTCCATATTTAATAAACAATCGAGCTAATAAAATAGCTGGGAAGTGCGATCGCACTCCACCGGCTCGTAAGCTTCCAGTCTATCGAAAGCGATATTGGAGTTTAGATAGATACTATGGATGAATCCAGAATCGAAAATTTATGGGTTATATAGTTATCAAATTGTCTGGCAAAATATTATTTTGCCAATGGGGATAAAAGGTTTAGTGTTGCCACCTTGTGGGAAGCGGAATTTGCAGATACTGGCGTGGCATTGTTGGGGATATTGAATGCGAGTCGAGTTTTGAGGAAATAGGGGATGGGGGAGTAATTGATAACCCTTAACTCCTGAGTGCCTAATACCATTTGTTTATAAAGATGCGCTGAATGCCCGCCACCTAACGGTTGGCTTTGTAGAGGTAAGCTGTTACGCATTTAATTTGTATAACTCTAGCGAGCAAGATGCTCACACTACAGTACTTTAAGGTTTTAGCTTTATATAATTTAGCTGCACATCAGCGAATCGCTCCAACCTTCCAGGCACAGAGCGATTCGCAGCACGCCTCATACAGAATTGGTATTAGCTATTTAAATTGTTAAAAAACCACTAATTTGTTATTATCTTCTCACTTAACCCTATCAATTGCTGGTGTAGTTCAGATAACTGGTATTATTTGTTTGCTTAAGGTAACTTAACTTTAAGTAAATCCTGTTCGTAATCAAAGTATAAACTTTTATTATGTCAAGAATTGCTAACGGTAAAAATCTGTAATTAATATTATTGAGGGTTTACGATCGAAAATAATTGTAAAATTTAGTACTAAAATACCTCACGAGAAAAATTAAACGATGTTTTAATTTATGCAGCGGAGGTAACTAATGGTACCTTTAAGAAAAGCTAAACAGAAGTTCAGAATTGTCCTTCGGTACGGTAGAGTTGATTAAATCAATCTCTATTAATCAAAATATCTCTAAAAGTTTGAAAACAACATAACACAGATGTGCCGGCAGCAGGTATCCTCCACATAAATCGAAAAGTTTCAAATCGTTTTGGCTGGTGTCGGTAAGTTGTTTCCTCTAATATATAAATTGAGCTTATGTGGCATAAAGAAAAAAACAAAAATCCAATAGTTAGTTTGACTCTGTTATTGGCATTGGCATCAACGCCAGTAATGACTAGTTTCCTCAAATCTGACTATGTATTGGCGCAATCGTCAAGTGAAACTCCATCTTTCCCACTTCCAACAGCAGTACCTGATGGGACTACAATTCGGGTAGATGGTTCCGCTAGTATGACAAGAGCGAATGAAGCATTAAAACAACGTTTCGAGAAAAAGTATTCCGGAACGAATGTTGAACTTGCTAGCAATGGAACCGATGACGCGCTCCAAGCCGTACAATCGGGCAAAATCGATATTGCAGCAATTGGACGCGGTTTAACCCCAGAAGAGGAAAAGCAGGGATTAGCACAGCAGCGTTTGCGACGGGAAAAAATTGCGATCATTGTTGGTCGTGATAATCCTTTTAAAGGGGATTTAAGTAATCAGCAGTTTACCAAGATTTATCGCGGAGAAATCACAAATTGGTCGCAGCTTGGCGGACCTGCTGGTAAAATTCGAGTAATTGACCGTCCCAATACTAGCGATACTCGCGAAGCTTTTCGCAACTATCCACTTTTCAAAGGCAATTTATTTAGAACTGGTTCTACTGCGACTCAATTAGATAGTGACGATCCAGCCGAAGTAGTCAAGCAGTTGGGTAATGACGGTATCGGTTTCGTGTTAGCCAATCAGGTGTCAAAGCTGGATAACGTGCGTATTTTGAGTATGCACAAAACTTTACCAGATGACCCCAGATATCCTTATTCACAACCCCTAGTCTACGTCTTTAAGCAAAATCCCCCTGAAGCAGTCAAGAATTTTGTTGGTTTTGCCACAGCAGCACCAGGGAAGGAAGCAATAGAGGAGGCGAGAGTTAAAGAAGCCGCAGCTGTTGCACAAACTGTTGCTCAAGCAATTTCTGGTGATGGGAATGCTGCCACCGTCACCGAAGCAACCGCCGCAACACCAACCCCCGAAAGCGCTGAAACTGCAACAACCGATGATACTACAGGCACAGCAGATAATGAAACAGCAACCGCCGATGGGACTCCAACTCCCGGAAGCACTGAAACTGCAACAAACGATGGTACTGCGGCCACAGCAGGTAATGAAACTGCAACCGCCGATGGCACTTCCACAACCGGAAGCACTGAAACTGCAACAACCGATGGTACTGGGGCCACTCCAAGTGTTGGAGCTGCAACCAATACATCTGCTTCGGGGGATCAAGCACTTGTACCGGGAACCAGCGCTGGTATTTCTGCTGATGCTGCTGGAACAACAATACCTTGGTGGTGGATTTTATTACCCGCAGCAGTGATTGGTGCGTTAGTACTGTGGTGGTTGTTGGGAAGACGCAAATCTCAAGAAGATGATACTGTCGCTCGCGGTGTATTGCCAGACAATGCTCCCCCTCCTTTCACGCCAACTTCTACAAGTACGAGCAGTGCCGTACCTGAACCCGTTGCAAATCAGCCAATCGATCCCGCATCAAACGCAACTCAAAATACAGTGGGAATGAATGGGGCATCAGTAGAAACCGCACCGAATACAACACCGGGAATGAACGCAGCAGGCATAGCTGCTGGAGTTGCAGGATTGGGATTAGGAGCAGCAGCCCTGTCTTCTAAGGATCGGGAAAATACATCTGACGTTGGCGAAAACCCTGAAGTTGACCAAGATTCAGAATTGCGGTTGGATGCTGCCGATTTAGAACAACCTGATGTTTCTAATAATGTAGAAGCACCAGATTTAGAGCAACCTGATATTCCCGATACGAGCTTGGATTTAGAAGCACCAGCCGCTGTTGTTAACACTCCATTACCTCCTCTACCATTAACTTCCAACCCAACTGATGGAGAAGCACCACCAACAGAGGAAGCTGATGCATCTGGGGCATCATTAGAAACTTCTCCTCAAGAAGAATTACCTTCTCCTGGAGGAAATAAATGGTTAGAAAATTTAGCTATTGGTAGTGCAGCCGCAGCAGCTGGTGCAGCTAAAATAAAATCGAAGCTAGCTGGCAAGGAAGCTCCCGAATCAGCAGCAGATGAATCTGTATCGGAAGAGAAAAAAACTGAATATCCTCCATTACCAGATGCTTGGGAAACAGAAAAATCCCCTGCCTCCGAGCAGAAAGATTCATCTTCTCCCTTGCATGGAGCAGCAGCCGGATTGGCTCCGGGGTTGTTTAATAGAGGAAATGATGATAAATCTGATGATGGTAATAATCCGGTAGAAGAGCAACCAACGGTAGTCCAAGAAGCTACACCTTCAGACTTGTGGGGAACCCCGGAAACAGAGGCATCAACTACCGAAGTACAACAAAACTCATCTTTTCCCTTGAGTGGTGCAGCAGCCGCAGCAGCCGGATTAGCTTCGGGGTTGTTTAATAGAGGGAATGATAATACATCTGATGACGGTAATAATCCGGTAGAAAATCAAGTAGAAGAACAACCAACAGTAGTCCAAGAAACTACAACTTCAGACTTGTGGGGAACTCCAGAAACAGAGGCACAAGGCGCTGACGTACAACAAAACTCATCTTTTCCCTTGGGTGGTGTAGCCGCAGCAGCCGCCGGATTAGCGGGAGGAGCCGCCGCACTCGGTTCTGGGTTATTCAACCGAGCCAAAGATGATACATCAGATGACAGTAATAATCAGGAAGGGGAACCAGTAGAAGAGGAAGCAACAGCAGTCCAAGAGACTACAGCTTCAGAACAATCCCCCACCGACGCGCAAAGAAATATACAAGGGTATGGTGGTTTTGCTACGGCAGAATTCTTAAATCGTTCCCAACAAAATACCCCTCCAACAAGCGTGAGCACTCAAGCATCATCAGTTGCCAATGCCGATTTGCCTGAAGTTCGCATTACAACCTCCAACGAACAGTTAGAGGATGCACGAAGGGCATCACCGCAAGAGCGATCGCAAAACGATGGTTTACCGAATGTTTGGGTAACATCATCAAACTCACAACCAAGCAACTCAGAAGAAACCGTTTCTGAACAACAAGTTGCACAATTTGGCGTATCATCTAAGTTGGAAGACGATCCTGCATCGGTCAGTGGCGCGGTATTAGCAGGAGGAGCAGCAGTTGGTGCGGCTGGGTTAGCTTCTCAATTGCTTAACAGTAATGAAGCATCCCACGATCTTGACGAGGAGAAGGCTGCTGCTGATGTAGCCTTGGATCGAGTCGCAGACGAAGCCGAAGCCGATACTAATATTTCGACGGGGAATAGTATTTACGGTATCCCCAGTAATAGAGATACTAGGGAGAGCTATGTATTATTAGCAAATCGCACCCCGAAATGGGCTTATGCTTCTTGGAATATTGCTACTGATGCGAGAGTTGCAATGCACAATCGAGGCGCTACTCAATTAGTATTGCGACTGTATGATGTCACCGACATTGACTTAAGTTATCAAGAACCTCGAATAATACAACAGTACGAATGCGAAGAAACAGTTACTCATCGTTACGTAGCTATACCCAATAACGATAGAGATTACATCGCTGAAATCGGCTATCTAACTGGGGACAAAGAGTGGTTGAGAGTATCGCGATCGCCAATTATTCGCGTATTCAGTCGTCCCCATAAAGACTTCTGGTTTGAAGCGGATGCAGAATTAATCATTCATGGTGCAACTGAACCTGGTTCAATTGTAACTATCGACGGACAAAATATTAAAGTCAAGCAAGATGGTACTTTTCACCTACGGGTTCCCTTTACCGAAAGCTTGATTGATTACTTAATTACCGCCGTTGCACCCGATAGCGAACAAGCAAAAACCATTCATCTGCAATTTAAGCAATCGGAGCCGGAAAAGAGTTAGTGATTAGTGGTTAGTGGTTAGTAGTTGGTGGTTAGTAGTTAGTAGAACAACTATCAACCATCAACTATCAACTATCAACTAATAATTATCTCGTTATTTCCAAGTAAATATGCTCTAACCGCTTCTAAATACTTACCCATATTTGTACATATTTGGACATTTGGATAGAAAAACTGACGGTATAAAGTTTTTTCTACTAGAAGCGCCTTGC